>PWUG01000269.1 GCA_003562605.1 Syntrophomonadaceae bacterium
CGTATAGGGATAGTCACTGATAGTGCAGCTGATCTCTCAGAGGAGCAGATAAGGAAGTACGATATAAGGGTAGTCCCACTAACGGTGCAGTTTGGCTCTGAAAGCTATGCTGACGGAGTGGATATCTCGGTGGATGAGTTCTATGAGCAGCTTATGACAACCCAAGTTATGCCCCGGACTTCACAGCCATCTCCAAAGCAGTTCCTAGATGTCTATGAAGCTCTTTTGCAGACACGAGATATCATCCTAAGCATTCATATCTCGGGCAGGTTAAGCGGCACGATCAACTCAGCCAAGGCAGCAAGTGAGATGTTAGGTGCAGATGTTTCAATAGTAGATACGAAGACTGCTTCCCAGGGTGTAGCGAGATCAGTGCTCATCGCGGCTGAGGCTATTAGGCGAGGATGGTCATTGAAGCAGGCACATAGGATGCTGCTTGAGTCCGTAAACAGCACATTTAGCGTGTTCTCCGTCGATACCCTCGAGTACCTTAAGCGCAGTGGCAGAATAGGTAGAGCTGCATCGTACCTGGGTTCTATCCTAAGAGTCAAACCTATACTATACGCTGACTCTGATGGGATGGTGGCCCCGTACGGTAAGGTTCTGGGTAGAACCAAGGTCATTCCTAAACTGATAGAGACGGCCCTAGAAAGAATGACTCCGGGAACAGCGGTCAACCTATCGGTCGTGCATTCTGGTGCAGTTGATGCCGCACATGCTCTTTTCGCAGAGCTAAAGGACATATATGAAATAGCTGACCACCATATTGGCATGGTCGGACCTGCTATTGGTGCAAACATTGGCCCCGGAGCTCTTGGGCTGATGATTCAGCCTTCTTTTGAGGTGTTGGCTGAACAGGCCTCGAGCAAAGAAGAATGCAGTATCTCGTAAGTTTGGAGGTCCTAATATTGGATCAGGCTAGGTTGATAACTGTAATTGTCATAGTTCTTGGAGGCGTTTTAGTGCTGGCCAGCTACGCCCATGGTCTGATCACAAATCCCGGCAAAGCCTCAGCTTTGTGGGGCGGAGTCCCTCAGAGATGGCTTCCGCTATACACTGTGAGCATGTTCATGGCAGCAGCCGGCTATCTCTTGTTCACATACTTCTTCTTGATTCACGCTCCGAATCTTGGTATTGCTATTGACTACAGGGTCTTGGCTGTAATCTATGCATCAATTCTGGTCCCATCTGCCTTATGGATGCCTCTGACTATTCAGATGGTATCAAACCCAACTCCCGAGATATGGGTCTTCATCAGGGTTATCTTAATTCTTGTCGGACTGGCAGCAGTTGCCGTGGTTATTACACTGCTTTCACTTAGGCCTATTTCTCAAGGTGCCTTATTCTGGGTGACACTGGCTGGTAGTGTAGGCTTCTTGATACATACGGCGGTTCTCGATGCAATTGTGTGGCCACTGCTGTTCAGCAGATGAGTATGCAGATGGGCCGCCCTCTCTCTTTTCTGTGTTGGTAAGCGCTTGAGTTACACACGCGATCCGGGCAAATATCTGGGATTACTTGAACATTGCCTGCACAGGAGCTAGTTTTGCAAGGGATGATGAGTAATTGGAAGGCCTACTAGCTATTCTGTCTTCGTACATACTTGGTTCCATTTCTTTCGGCTACTTGGCCGGCAAGCTTGTCACTGGTATTGATATTCGTGAGTACGGTAGTACCAGCACTGGCACCACAAATACTCTAAGGATTATTGGAGTAATCCCTGCGATTATAGTCATGATTCTGGATATTGCCAAGGGGATCATTGCTGTTCTCATTGCACAGCTAGTAGCGAATCACGGCATGTATGTGCTTCTATCCGGCTTGGCAGTGGTGGCTGGGCATAACTGGCCCCTTTTCCTAAGATTCCGCGGCGGGCGTGGTTCTGCTACCATTGTAGGCGTTTTGATTGCCTTGGTGCCGAAGATTAGCGTAATCGTTATGCTGGTGGGGATATCAATAACCGTCTTAACTCGATATGTTTCCCTCGGTTCTATTATAGCAGCGTTACTTCTGCCGATATTAATGTTGATTTACAGCATGCCTTCAGAACATGTTGTGTTTGGCTCGGCTTTGGGTATTCTGCTCATATACCAGCACAGATCGAACATAAGGCGGCTGTTGTCAGGCACCGAGAATAGAATAGGTACGAGCAAAAGACGGGAATGACCTTAAGGCGACGCCTATATAAACCTTTGGATTATCAAATAACTGATCAGTGATGTAGCTCCGCATAGTAGAGTGCCCCAGGCAATATCTATTACTGTGATTACCACGGGCCAATTCTTAATTGTGGCTAGGTTAGTGAGGTCGTATGTAGCATAGGTGATAAGGCCGAAGAAAGCACCTGCGAGGAGCGCGAACTGCCAACTGCCCCGATCCAGAGCTGGAACTATCACAAAGAACATCAGCCCAACGATGAAAACCGCATAGAAGCCCAAGGCTACTGGTAGATTGAACCTCTCCTTTAGCAAGAAACCTATCTGGTCCTGGTATAATTTGCTGGCCACCATACCTATCCACACTACATCAATGACAAGAAAGACCCCCAACGCAACCAGATATCCTTTGAAAACCTGTGCAAACTCCACAAACTTACCCCCATTCCCGCCTGTCTTTGCGAAAAAGCAGGTCGGACGAGATCATTTATGATCCCTCGACGCGTAGCTCACTCATCCTTCATATCCATATCCATGCCGCAACACACTAGCGTACCAAAAGATCCGTTAATCACCTTAACTACGTTGCCGCACTTACTGCACTCATATATCTTGCCGGTCTCTGCAGGCATTCGAACACCCCCTGTCTCGGAAAACTAGCTCCTTGATCATGATTCCATCGCCGGGTGGCCAAATGTGTGATGCTTTCATTACACAGCTAACGGCCTGTGTGTGACAGCTCAATCTTATGGGCCACTGCCCAAACCATAAAGGCCACAACCAAACCCATTCCAAGTACTGAGCTAAGGGCGACCATCAGATCTGGTGGCTCTACTATAACTAACCTTTTGAACGTGATTCCAAAAAGAGCCCATAACGACACAAGACCGACAGCCAAATCTCTCCGCAAGACCAAGAAGCCTACCGTCAGCAATGCAGCCACCATGATCATAATGATGGTCCAGGTTTGCGGTGAGAGTCCCCCTCCATCCCAACCAATGTAAACCAAGAGTGCGCTAACGTTCGCAATGGTTGCAATGCTAATCCACCCAAGATACATTCGGAATGGTAAGTACACAAACAGATTGCTGGCAAGGGATACTCGACGCCGACCTACATCAAGATTCAGGTAGATTTTTATTAAAGTGATTAACAGTGCGGTCATTATCAATACAGACAGATGGATATGCATATAGTGCCATGCAACTATCCAGCCAGCATTGAAAATGCAGGATACGAAGAACAGATAGCCTATCTCATGGACAAAGAGCATGTTGTGTCCACGGGAACGGAAGAAGAGCCCTCTTGACTGGTATACGCAAAACCCCAGCAGCGAAAGATAGATGAGGCCCCATATTGAAAAGGTGAAACCGGCAGGCGTGAACAAGCTGGGATACATGTCAGACAACTCTTGTGTGGATACGTTGTTGATAGGCATGGCGTTAGCAGCGTAGTTCATACCCAGCATCACTGCAAAACCTAGTAGGTTGAGAGCTTGAAGGGTCACCTGTCTGGCATGCATTGCGCCGCCTCCATTTCCTAGCAGTGTTCCCCATAAACCAATGCATTACCTTCATCAGCAGCTGAGGTCGTCTCAAAACCCCTGGTCCGGACCTTTGCGCTATTACCCGGCGCAGTTGACTTCTGTAGCCTGGACATCTGCAACTCTAGAGACGCATCACTGGAGCAACTGCTCTCGTTCCTGCTATTACCACCCCCACAGCAAGGGCCCCGAGCTCTCAACGGGAACCCTCCCCCTTCACGCTACGCAGGTATTTGAGAAGAGAGAGCAAAGAAGGAACTCTTGGGGTAGCTTCGCAAGGTTAGGATTGCTATTTAGCACTTTGCCTACTGGGAGGTGGCACTATGCTAGAGATGAAGGAGGAGAAGGTATGGCATCAAACCAACCTGAAGTGGAACGTTGTCCTAAGTGCGGCTCTGAGCGTATTCGAAAGGAGCGAATCAGCTCGTCCATAGCATACGGCCTGTTGTTAATAGGGCTCATTGTGGTTCTCCTATGGCCTAACTTCGATGAAGTTTCAAACGTATGGAAAGTTGCGGGATTCATCGGCCTTGTTGTGGGATTGGGTTCAGTTTGGTTTGGCTTATCAGCTTTGCTGGGAAAGAGGGTACCTATGGCAAGATGTCTAGACTGTAACTATGAGTGGCCTTGGGGATAGCGGGCCTTCATTCCCCTATGGGGCTGCAGACACCCCGGCCGGACAGGGCTCTGGGCCGATACATGATATAGTGTATGCGTTAGGATATACCATTATGCTGAAGGAGTGTGAACTATGAGAATCGATATCGAGAAGAGCAGGGTAACCCTATTTCCTGAAACAGCAGAGGAGCGCGCAAAGGTCGAGGCCGTGTGGAGAATACTGGTAGATTGTGTAGGAGACAGCCGGAAGCTAGTTCCCATTGGTGAGTATATTCCACATAAGGATGAAAACGCATCGGCATCATTTCACATCGAGGGCCTAGATCCCGAAGAGCAATCATTTCCTGATGTTACAGTTCAGGATAGCACGCAGGTCCACTGCAGGATATGCAATAAGCTCCTGTCCCTTGAGGCCGGTGACACTATACCTGTTTGCTGCGGACAAATGATGGAGGTTATTGACTAAGGCGTAGGTCGAAATGGACTCTCGCAGGTACGTTACATAAGACAGGAGTTGTGGGTATGTGCAGCAATAGCGTTGGCCGACAGCCATCGTTGAAGGGGTTTTTCAGCAACTGGAAGACAAACAGAGCCCGTTTTCCTTCCAAGATTAGGATGGCCGTACGAAACAACCTGATCAAGATAATAAGACGTCAAAGCTGCTGCGGGAACTACGATCAGGTGGGGTGCTGAGTCACCAAGGAGGTGCCTAGTTCAGGCACAAGAAAGGGATAAGAGTGGCTGATAGTTTTTCTCACAGCCAGAGACTGACCCTTAAGGCATGCCTGTCCAGAAGAGGAAGAGGACGTATACTCCCCCGAGGGTGAAGGCTTGCAGTCGCAACATCTTTACCGGGTGAGAACTAGTGGGAACCTTCTAGCACGAAGTGCGTTAGCACCGTCAAGCTGTTGCCAGCAGATTCCGCTATCTCATCTGCCCTTCTCTTGTAGGCTTAGATGCTAAGGCTGTGGCCCGGATTAACAGGATACGAGCTAGCTGCATATGTGGGAGGCTTCTTAGGTGGTCTTGCCGCAGCCCCACTAGGCGTAGGATATGCTCTGCAAGTTGCAGCTAGAGCAGGGAGGAATGAATAGCGTTCGACCTGCTCAATAAGCTGGCCACAGTTGATGGGGTTACCCAGGTGAATACTTCTCTTGTTCTGGATACCCAAAAGAAGCTTTGATTGGGCAGTGGGCAAATAGTTTCCCAAAGAAAAAGGGCCCCCAGCTTACGCCGGGAGCCTTCCCCTGTAACACGCTGCGCAGGTACCGCCTGAGCGTCAAACTCAACCTTGCTCGACGGTCCCCGTAAGGCGTTGCCAGTTCAGAACTCAATCTTCTGAAGATCTTAACTCCCGCTGAAATGTGACCCACCCTGCCAGGGGAATCTGTGCCCTTTCTCGGGAAGGAGTTGTCATCTTGCAGAAGGGGAAAGAGGCGATGATCTCGGTGGAAGCATGGATGACGATCAGGCATCTCCACAAAAGTGGGATGGGGATACAGCTGTGTCACCTAATGGAGCAGGGTGAGCACTGGGCAACCGGGATGCCCTGGATAGAAGGAGTCATAGGGACGCTGGGCGAAGCTCTTGGCTCCCATAACAGGAGGTCTGCGGCGTGCTGGACAAGGGCAGAAATCTCGGTCATGTTCGACAGAAGGTTGAGCGGGTAAAGGCTTCACCTGGTCCAAGCCTGGCTGCCTCTGTGTTGGCTAGGGCGGCTGCTGATTGCGGTAGGGATGACCATTGGCCTGGCATAGAGGCGTTCATGGAGTCGCCGCTATGCGAGTTCTGGTGCGATCTATCGGGACTGGATCCTGATGAATATAGAAGCCGCTTGCGATATCTTTTGGAGGGATGATCGAATGGCTACCTTTTGCCCATTCACAAATAGCATTTGCATAGACGGTTGCTACAACGATGTTCCGGAGGAGATCACCGTGGTGTGCACCTTCTTCCGGGAAGATGAGGGTTGTCTATTGGGCAAAATCGCAGACGAGCTAACGGAGTGGCTCCGTCACCAGAATGCTGAGAAGAATCAGTCGCGATCAAGATGACTCAGGTTTCATCACATGGTACTGGATAAGCTTGGACCGGCAGCGAAGTAGTGCCTGACAATCTCCTCCAGTATAGCATCGCGGTCCAGCTTCGCTATCAAACTACGAGCGTTTCCGTGAGCGGTGATGTAGGCGGGTTCTCCGGACATGAGGTAGGAAGCAAGCTGCCGTACAGGGCTGTAGCCCC
>PWUG01000024.1 GCA_003562605.1 Syntrophomonadaceae bacterium
AGCAGCTTCTCTAAAATCCCAGGGATGGCAGCGGGTTTTGGGAAAGATCACAATGGTTAACCGGGGCTCTGGAGATATCTCCCGGCCTTGTTTCCGTTGGGCATTTAAATGCCCTATCCAATTCCGTATTTTTTGATTTTTTGATATAACCAGGCCCTGCTAATTCCCAACTTCCTGGCCGTTTTGGTTTTATTCCACTTGTTGCTATTCAAAGCAGCAACAATTGTTTCTTTCTCAATGTAATCTCTCTGGTTTCTCAGTTTGCTTACAAACTGCTTATTTTCCTGGTCATTTCTCGACTTGCTAATCGATTCAAGCAGCCTATCCGGCAGGTCATTTATCGTAACAGTTCCATCATTACAGAAATTCATGATACTCTCTATGGTATGTTTCAGCTCCCGCACATTGCCAGGCCAGGGATATTTTATCATTATTGACAGGGCCTCAGGCGATATTTCTTGAACATTTCTATTAAGTATTTCATTGTATTCTTCAATGAAGCTTGAGGCCAACAAATAAATGTCGCTAATTCTATCCCGTAAAGGGGGGATTTTTAATAATACCACGTTTAAACGAAAATACAGGTCGGCCCGGAATTTATTGTCTTCCACCATACTTTCCAGGTCATGGTTGCTTGCAGCAATAATTCTTACATCCGTGTTTATCGTTTTTACTCCTCCTATACGTTCAAAGCTTTTATCGTGGATTACCCGCAATAGCTTGGCCTGCAAAGAAAGAGGCATATCTCCAATTTCATCCAAGAACAGAGTTCCGTTATTTGCGATTTCAAACTTGCCGGGTTTACCTTGTTTTTTTGCGCCTGTGAATGCCCCTTCTTCGTATCCGAAGAGCTCTGTTTCCAGAAGGTTTTCCGGGATGGCCGCACAGTTTATGGTTATCAGGGGTCCCTGGGCCCTTTTACTGTGGTTGTGAATTGCCTGGGTGATAAGCTCTTTGCCGGTTCCGCTTTCACCGATAACCAGAACGGTAGAGTCTGTTTGTGCCGCTCTTCTGGAAAGTTCAATTAGATTTTCCATTTCAGTATTTTCGGTCAGGATCTTATCGAAGCTTCCGTTTCTTTTAGATAATTCTTTCTTATAGTAAGATAATTTGCTGCTCATTGATTCTATTTTATCGGCCAGAATTTTTATCTCGTGCAGGTCTTTGCAAATAACCTTTCCCACGGCCCCAAAGGGTGTGTCGTTCTTTTTCATCGGGATACAGGATATGATGTAGTTTCTCCCCCTATGTTTGCTCACCATGTTTTTAAGGGGAATCCCAGAGTTCGCTACCTCTTCCAGCTTGCAGTCCTTGATATGTTTTCGAATATTTGAGCCCAGCAATTTATTTTCAGGTTTGCCGATGAAATCCTGAAAGGATTCATTGGTAAATGTAATCGAACCGCTGTCATCAACGATCACCAATCCGTCATAATCTATGTTCATTACCGTTTCCAGGGTATGATAAAGCTTTTTATATGTGTTCAATTCCCCAGCAATGCTTTCCAGGTCTTTCATTTCCTGTAGCATGATGACCGTCCCGATTGCTTTTTTATCGCTCATTATGGGTGTAATGGTATGGGAGTATGGAATCTCAAAGATGGAAACCGTTCCGGCGATGACAGGCACACCTGTGGCTAAGACTTCTTTTGCGAGCCTGGACAAAGGCTGGCTTATACTATTAAAGGATTTTCCGAAAAGGCTTCTCAAGGTCGACTTGAATATTATCTCTGCGGCGGGGTTCATCGTATTAATGCGACCTTCAAAATCTGTTGTAATTATGCCGTTGTGCATGGAGGCATAGATGGCATTGATCTGGGCAATAAGCAGATCGGCTTTCTTGTAAAAGGCGCCTATAACATCCTTTTTACTTAAAACTCCGGTCACCTTGTTTTGATTATTGACAGCAATGCCCAGGCCGTACGGGCTGGAAGCGATAAGGTCCAACAGCTTTTTGAATAACATGTTTTCATTTACTACCCAAACATGCGGGTTGAAAAAAGAGTCGATTTTCGTGGAGAGATCATAGCCTCGAACCAGCGCATCCAGTACATTATTCTTTGTTAACGCACCCAGTGGTTCGCCCTCTTCATCGATAATTGCCAATCCTTCTAATTTGTTCAACTTGTGCATGTATTTAATCGCTTCCTTAAGTGTGCTGCCCAGCTTTAAACAGTGTACGTTTCTTGTCATAATATCTTTTAGCTGCAACTTCAACTCTAGTGCTTTTCCAGCCCCAGCGCCTGCAAGATACTGGATATGAATGGGTTGATTGATTGAGTTCACCCTCCTTATGATTGTTTTGCCGGATGTCTATACTTGCTAGCAATTTGCTCTAATAAACGTTTACAAATTGGTAAGTATAATAGACATCATCCGGACCTCTTCATTATAGAGGTACAGATGGAAAATTGCAAGCCGCATATTTTTGAATACTTTTTGCGATCCAGGTCTCCGAATTATTACCATCCAGGCTTGAAACAGCATTTTGTTCTTTCCAGGGATTATCTGGCATAGTGTGACAGGCACCCAAACTTTTGTGGCATACCTTTTGCTTGTTCATATTATAAGAAGGAACAGCAGTAATTGCCCTGTTTACAGGAAAATAGTTTGACAGGAAGAGCTGGAGAAAGGTGAGCGCAGGGTTTAAGCGCCAGGCTTTTTGGGGTGAACAATGTACCAGGAAATATAATTTTCGAGACACCCGCGTTCGCTGCACCTTTCCGCACGGTTATTTGATGAAGTTATCACCATACATGATGAGGAGGTTCAGTCAATGATTCTAGCGACCCCAAAACAGATCGAGGAGTATACTAGCAAGGGCTGGTGGGGATCGGAAACACTTATTGATTCGTTCAAAAAACACGCCCGGGCAAACCCTGAATTGGTTGCCATTGTGGACCCGTATGACAGGGAAGAACTGGTCGGAACGCCCGCGGAACGGATGACTTACAAGGAGCTGGATCGGGCTGTTGATGCCGTGACTACCGCATTCTTGGAAATGGGTCTTGCTAAGGACGATGTGGTTATGGTTCAACTTCCCAACTGTTGGGAGCTGGCCATGCTGTACCTGGCCATTACCAGGGCGGGTGCCTTGATTTCCCCGGTCCCGGTGCAGTGGAGGAAAAAAGAGCTGGAATATATTGCTAATATTACCGATGCCAGGATTTTTATTACCTTAGAAGACCTGAAAGGTTTTAAGCACAAGGATATGGTAGGAGAAATCCAAAAAGATTTTCCAGGGATGAAACATGTACTTACCCTGGAGCAAATCAGGGAAATGGCCCAGGGTAAAGTGGACGAGGAGAAATTAAATAACGTGGAGATTGACGGCAATGATATTTTCACACTCTGCTGGACCTCGGGAACCGAGGCTGAACCAAAAGGATGCCCGTTAAGTCATAATAACTGGTTTAACCAAGGTGGAATGCTTTCCGAAACGGCAGATATCAGGCCGGGGGATATCCAGTTAACGGCTGGACCGCTGGTTAACATGGCCTCTGTTGGGACCACCTTTATCCCGTGGCTGATTCATGGGGGCACTTTTGTCCTTCATCATCCCTTAAATTTACCGCTGTTTATCAAGCAGATGACAGAGGAGAAAGTAAACTACACCCTTTTGGTTCCGGCGGTGGCCAATATAATTGTTAAACACCCCCAGGTGGACAGCTTTGACCTGAGCGCTACCAGGACCATCACCCTGGGTGCTGCTCCTCCTTCATTATTTACCATGCAGGAATTCAAGCGCAGGTGGGGCATTGAAATTGGAAATATATGGGGACAAAACGAGGGGACAGGTATTGTTTCCGGCCCACAGGATGTACCTGAAATGGAGAAAAGAGTGAATAACCTTCCCCAGTTTGGTAAACCCGGTGCCAGGTGGGCGTCTAAAATTGCGACCGAGCGCTTTCAAACCAAGCTAGTTGACCCTGATACCGGAGAGGAAGTGACCAGGGTAGGTGAAGTTGGAGAGCTGGCTTATAGAGGTCCAAATATCATCCCGGGTTACTTCAAAAGGCCCGATTTGACTGAGAAAGCATTCGATGAGGATGGGTACTTTTACACGGGGGATTTTTTTGAAATCAAAGAAAACAATTTTATTGGCTTTTTTGAACGGAAGAAAGATATTATAATCCGGGGTGGCTACAATATCAGCGCCCAGGAAATCGAAAACATGTTGCTGGGGCATTCGAAAGTTGCCGATGTGGCTGCTGTGGCCATGGAGGATGAAATGCTAGGCGAAAAAACATGTGTTTACGTGGTACCCAGGGAAGGAGAAGAAGTGAAGCTAGAAGACCTGACCTCATTTATGAAGGACCAGGGAATTGCTGCCTATAAATTGCCAGAACGAGTGGAATTAATTGATGCCATTCCCCGCAATCCTGTCGGTAAGATTCTAAAGAATGTGCTGCGGGATGATATCAAGAGTAAAATGCGATAAAGCCAGACAGCCGGTAGGTACTGCCAATACAGCCAGAAAGGAATGAAAGTACTTGTTTTTACTTGAGCTATCAGATGAGCAAACCAATATCATTCAAATGGTCCAAGATTTTGTTGCCAAAGAGGTTGAACCCTTTGCCGGAAGCTGGGACGAAGAGAACATTTTCCCCCTGGATACCTTCCATAAGCTCAGCGAGTTGGGATTCAGCGGGATGACTTGCGGTGATGAATACGGTGGTTCTTTTCTTGACTACCTGACAAGGGCCCTGGTTTATGAAGAATTGAGTAAGGGGTGCACTCCCCTGGCGGCTACTTTGGCTGTGCACAATATGGTTGCGGACACCATTTTCAAACACGGAAGCGAAGATCAAAAAAGGAACTGGCTACCTTTACTAAACAGCGGAGAAGTGCTGGCTGCTTACGCTCTAACCGAACCCAATGCGGGCTCTGACGCCGCAGCTCTGGAAACAACAGCCCTTAAGCAAAACGGAGAGTATGTGCTCAATGGAAACAAAATTTTTATCACCAGCGCTGGCGAAGCAGGATTGTATCTCGTCATGGCCAAGACTGATAAAGCAAAAAAAGCCAGGGGTATTTCTGCATTCCTGGTGAAAAAGGAAACACCCGGCTTTACCTTTGGCAAAAAAGAGAAAAAAATGGGTTTTGGCGTTTCTGTCACCGGTGAGCTCATTTTTGATGACTGTCGGGTGCCCCAGGATTCTTTGCTGGGCAATGAAGGGGATGGTTTTAAATATGCCCTGGGAGCCCTTGATTCCGGCAGGGTTAACCTGGGAGCACTTGGAATAGGCCTGGCCGGCGCTGCCTTTGCATATGCGCTGGAGTATGCAAAGAACCGCAAACAGTTTGGGCAGGCTCTTTCCTCTTTCCAGGGCATCCAATTTATGCTTGCGGATATGGCTACGGAAATTGAGGCTGCAAAAGCGATAGTTTACGGAGCGGCGATGATGGTAGACAGGGGGAGTAGCCCGCGCTCCATTACCCTTGCGGCTGCCATGGCCAAGAGATTTGCTACGGATATGGCCATGAGGGTTACCACGGATGCAGTACAGATTCTGGGAGGGTACGGATATATCAAGGACTATCCCGTGGAAAGGTATATGAGGGAAGCGAAGATGTTACAGATTGTAGAAGGAACTAACCAGATTCAAAGAATGGTTATTGCCCGTGAGCTTTTACTGAGAAAGTAAAGCTAATTTAATGGAGAATCGACTCCAGCTGCATTTGGAAAAACCGTTCCAGGATAACGACATAAGGGAAGTGATTAGATTATGAGAGAAGTGGCGGCCATTGGAGTTGGAATGACCAAATTCGGGGTATCAGAAAAAACCTGCGTGGAGATGTTTTCCGAAGCCGCAGTGGAGGCGGTCCATGATGCCAATATTAAACTGCAGGATATTCAAGCCCTTTTCCTGGGCAATGTTTTTGGTGCCTTTGAAGAGGGCCAGGCAGTGATGGCTCCCTTTGCCGCTTCTAATATTGGGCTGCCGCATATTCCGGCCACAAGGTTTGAAGGAGCCTGTGCCTCCGGCGCCATAGCCATCAGGGACGCCATTATGTGGGTTGCTTCAGGTTACTACGATATTGTTATAGCCGGCGGTACGGAGCGATGTACAACCATGGGAACCTCTTTTGCAACACGTGTATTTGGCATGGGAAGTGACAGTTATTACGAATGGTCTACGGGGATTACCTTTCCGGGGGTATTCGGTTTGATTGCCCATTTATACGCCAGCAAATATGGCATACCCCTGGCCAAATTGAACGAGCAGATGGCCCATGTTGCGGTCAAAAATCACAGGTTTGGCTTTAAAAATCCGCTGGCACATTTTCGTAAGACGATTGGCCTGGAAGACGTTCTGAGCAGTGTAATGATTGCTGACCCTCTAAAGCTCTATGACTGCTGTCCCTTTTCTGACGGAGCTGCTGCCGTAGTTTTTGCTGAGAGAGGCCTGGCGAGAAAACTGACCGCTAAGCCGGTGAATGTTCTGGGATTTGGCCAGAACTCCAATGGTTCCCTGGGTCATCAAAAGGATATAACAGTCATTAAGGCCAGAGAGAGATCTGCACAGGAGGCTTATCGCA
>PWUG01000422.1 GCA_003562605.1 Syntrophomonadaceae bacterium
CATGCCAACCGGCGCCATATCAATCACGTCTACTTCGGTGCGATCGCGCGTCAGCAGCTGTAAATGGCGGGTGGGAGACCCATCCCCTAGCAATAAAATTTGCCAGGCGGGAGCTAGCTGTTCATGAGGTAAACCGGCCTGTACAGTAGGCTGCTCAGCTTGCCAGAGAGGTCGCAGAGCATGCCAGCCGCAAGGCACAGCCGAATTTTGTATGGGCTGGGTTACGGAGGTCAAAGCACGTTACAAAAGTTCATCTAGTGTCTATAGTATCGTGCTTTCCAGAACAGCGCTGACGTAGCTCTTTAATGACTGCTGGTAAAGTGGTGGATGATCCGGGCAAGGGGTTGTCAAGAGAGTAACGATCTGGCCTACCATATGACACTCCGTAAGATTAGCGGCACCACCCGCTCTGAGGCGGGGTGACAAGCCCGGAGTACCTTGGTCGGTCTCAAGAAAACCTACTAGAAGTTAGGCCTTTCGTTCTGGCAACACCTCCTCTTTCTAGTACATGGTGATGAGCGAATACCGCCATTATCCGAGTTGATTCGAACCAAAGTAGCAGCGCAGCCAGTGGCGGCAGCAACCTGAAGGGTAGCCTATGAGTCCTGCTGCGCTGCGGTCGCCTTCGACGAGTATCGAGAGATGTTCTATCAAGCCGCCAACCGCTTACCCCAGGAGGTGAAGGTGGTCTTGCTCGCCGACCGGGGCTTTATCCACACAGATGCCATGACAGCTATCACGACTGAGTTAGGGTGGCACTACCGGATTCGGATCAAGCGGAACACTTGGATTTGGCGGGCGGGTCGCGGGTGGTGCCAATTGAAGGATATTCATCTCCAGCGCGGGGAGGCCTGCTGTTGGCACACCGTTAAGCTCCATAAAGGGCAGTGGTATGGCCCCGTGCATGTGGCCTTTGGCTGCAACAACGTCAATGGTGAGTTTTGGGCTATTGTCAGTGATGAACCTACTCGTTTGCATACCTTCGAGGAATATGGCTTGCGCTTCGATATCGTAGCTTTAGCTTCCCGTAGGGTGGAGGCGTTTCTCGACGACCAATCGAACGGTTGGAATCTCCAGAAATCCCAGATTCGCTCGGTCTGTGCCCTCTCTCGCCTCTGGTTCCTCTTGGCGGTCGCCACCCTGTATGTCACCGCCCAAGGGGTCGAAGTGGTCACCACCGGCAAACGTCGCTGGGTTGACTCCCATTGGTTTCGCGGCAATAGCTACTTTCGCATTGGCTGGGACTGGGTGAAGGCGGCCTTAGAGAACGGTTGGCCACTCATTCGTCACGTCCGTTTCACCCATAACCGTGATCCTGAACCTGCCATGGCATCTCGGAAACAGCATGACCAGCGCACCTACCGCATCGAGTTCAAAATACACACGTACTGCTATGTTGCCGATTAGTTTTGTCAGTCAACCAGCGTCAGCAGACCCGCTAGAATCATCCCGAGGCTATCCATCGGTGCACCGTGTTTTACTTACACCTGCACTCTATGCGGTAAATAGCTTTTCTCCAACCTCTCCCCCAAAAACTGTCCGGAGTGTTGAAACAAGGCTTTACGTGCTCTTTGCAGTGCTAACAACCTTCATGTAAAGTCTATCAAGCCTTTGTTGGAAATAGCAGTTCGCTTATCTGCATTGGGTACCTTAGGAATCGTAGGCTAGGTTAAATGAAGATAGCCCAACTTTACATTAAGCATGATAAAGGCTTAATGTAAAGTTGGGTAGCAAGCAAGAATGACTAACACTTTATGTTTATGTCATATAAAGCTTTTAATAGCTTAATATAGCGGTTTTCACCCGATTGAGGTACAGCTTAAGCCCGGTAATCCTTATGCAGCAAGGATTTCAATGTACCTTATCCAATAAAGAACCGCTATATACCAAAAAACGCCGTAAAAAGTTCGCAAAAATTGCCTATAAGCGAAGAATAATATAAATGGAAAGCTACTAATTTTTTTGATGAAAATAGCTAACGCTGGCCGGCAAAAATACAACCATCTTTACCAAGAGTAACAAGTGACAGGTATCAGAAATGGTTGGTCGACTTATGCCACAGACCACTAATCATGTAAGCAGTTTCAACATCATGATTTGCATTTACTATTATTCCGGCTACCTTAATCGCTTTGCTTACTTGCATCAAGCTTGAAAAACCTGGCATCGTATAAATCATGTTCCGCTGGGCAAGATAGCCATTCGAACCAAGTGGCCAAAACGATGGATAAAGCTCGCGATGCTTTCAAAGATTTCGATGGCATTACAAAAGACTTCATAATTACAGGGGTAGTTGCAATCCTTGGCAGACAAAGGCTTTTTGACTTTTTATATAATTCATGATTATGAAAACTGCTATATTGAATGCTTGCTATCATATACCTAAAGACACCCTTAAGGAGTTCAGCCTTGTAATTTACTCTTACACAAAATAAGCATAATTGGCTACGAGGAGAGTATTTGAAATAAATTCATAAAGCAAAGCTAAAAGTAACACAGCATAAGGGTTAATAAGAATCATGAATTATTTAATGATTTTACCAGTATATTATTATCGATTAGACGAAAAAACTGTTTCTCTAGAGTCTGCTTTCGTCGAACATCTTAAAGTACTAAAGCGAGAGTTATATCCTAGTTTCAGTCAAATGACCGTTGCGATGATAGAAATGACTGAGGCAGAGTATGGGCAGATGAAGACCAGTCACTCTCTGATTTCGGAAGAGGCTGATGGAATTACTATTCGGACTCATTACCGAAGTCAAGATTTTAATCTTCACGAGAATTGGATATTATCCACTTCAAAGTTCTATCTGTTTCATGGAATATCATATGCAAAAAATATATTTCAGCTAGTCAAGAGAGCTGATTTGATTCATGGTGGACCTTCTTATCTATGGACTCCCCCTAATTTTTTATATATTATCTTTAGTTTTTTGCTTAGAAGAAAAACAATTTTTGTTGTTGATATAGACTTCCGAAAATCAGGATGGATGCTCTATAAAACAGGTGAGATTTCCAAGAAAAGCTACTGGCTTGACAAATATATTTACAGTCCACTGCTTTCATTTCAAATCATAGTTGCTGCCTCTACTGGTTCATTGGTTTTACTCAAGGGGCAAAAGATGGCCCAGTATTACGGTCGCAACCGAGAGAATGTGAAGGATTTTCTAGATACAGTGCACAGCTCAAGATATATAATTTCAGAGTTAGATCTAGAGAAAAAAATATTTGAATTTGAGCAATTTAAAGCCCCCTTGAAAATAACTTATTTTGGTAGGTTGGTGAAATACAAAGGTGTTGATTTATGCTTAGATGCTATTGAAGCCGTCCAGAGAAGAACTTCTCAAAAAATCGAATTTCATATTATTGGTTCGGGTGAAGAGGAAGCCTATTTAAGGGCTAAAACTACCAAGCTTGGAATCAATGAAATAGTCACTTTTCATGGCGCTTATCCATTTGGCCATGAGCTCTTTGAGCACTTATACAGCTGCCACTTGCTACTTGCTACTCCCCTGAAGGAAGATACTCCCAGAAGTGCTATTGATGCCATGGCAGCAGGAATACCAATATTAGCATTTGACACTTATTACTATCGTAACCTTGAAAGTTCAGGCGCAGTTAAAACCGTTGAATGGATGTCGGTAGAACAACTCTACTTGAATATTCTGGAGGTCAATAATGACCGAGAAAAATGGGCACAAATGATGAGATCTGGAGTTGATTTTGCTCATCAAAATACTCAAGATATTTGGTTAAAAAAGCGTGTTGACTGGACACTTAAAATGTTCTCATAGGAGTTAAGGCTATTTAATTAGCAAGGGACTTAAAGATGTTACGGTTTCAGGCTAACTCTAATAATTCTTGGATTTCTCATGAGGTCTGTTTCAAGGAACTAAATGAGGCTATTTTAGCTCCGATAGGCTACTTTTATACCTTTGTCATCATTTATCGTTCGGTTACTTATCGGGCAGTCCATTTGAGCTCAATGCCCCAGCGCTGGCGGGGTCACCGCCAGCGGCAAACTGCTGTTGGTAACCACCTACCTGAGTCCCAGCGGGCGCGATTCCACCCTGGTCTAAATGGCCGGCATCATGGCTTAACTGGGCAGCCGGGATGCCCTCAACCTGGACGTAGGCAGTTCCTTCAGCCTGTAACTGGGAGGGCGCCTGCTCAATCACAACCCGTGCACCGCCGGGCGAGTTCACAACGGCCTGGAGCTATTCCTACAGCCCTAAACGCTCTAAACGCCCTAAACCCTAAACAAGGATTCCGAGGCCTTCATAAAGCTCCCTTAAACGGGCCTTCCCCGTCCATAAAGACTCTACCTGCTCCCCTGCCAATCCGGTGAATGGCCCCCAGATCCTACTGTTAAACTGGCAGCGTACATTTTAGTACCAGGGCCAGTTCCAGCACCAAAGCAGGCAAAGTACCAAACTGTGCGGCTATTGCTAGCCTAGCCAGGCATAGTTCCAGGCAATAGTCCGGAAAACTCTGTTGCACGCTCTATCGTTTACAGTTTATGGAGGAAATACATCGTGCATAAAACCGAAGACAAAGTCCAAATCCCAGCCTTTGCCCTGGCGGCACCGAACAATGGCCTAGCTGCCGCTGAAACCGAACTGCGGCCCTGGGGATCGTCTACCTTCCTAGAAAAGGCGTCTTGCCACAAAACTAAGCGCATCGAGGTCAATCCCGGACACCGGTTGAGCCACTATCGCAGCGAACACTGGATTGTGGTTTCCGGTACCGCCAAGGTCATCACTCAATACCCTAAAGCCTTGCCCCACATAGGTTATGGCTTATTGAGAGGAACTATTGTTCTGCCTGAGTGGCCGAAACGATGATTAACGCCAACTGAATCTAGGGATGCGTTGGTTGATTGAGAGTTGATTGAGAATAAATATACGTGATCGAGGTAACTATGGAAGTTAAGTCTTCAAGCCATTCCAATCGTTTCAAGCGTCAGACATTTCACTCAGTCCTTTTATATTGGAAACTTACACAAGAACTACTACGTCCAATTCGACGGTCTCTAAAGCTTAACCGTTTACACCAAAGGAGAAAGGCGATTCAGAAGTTAGCGGCTCCTGAACATCGTCCTAAATCGCAACCAAAAGTCTTAGTCTACATTGCGCATATTGTTTCCTCTGAAGAAGCCAAGAATCAAGAGAAAGCATGTGCTAAAATTGAGCGCTTAAAGCATACGATTGATGGACTACTTTCAAGCTTTGCCCATTGTGATTTAAAGATTATAATAGCTACAGTTCCAGGAAGAAGCATTACTCACTATTTACCTAAATATCAGATTCAACATATTCAGGTCCAAGAAGAGTTAGACTGCGATCCAATGTTTGTAGGATTCAGGATTCAAGAGAATTTAGTTAATCAGGTAGAATCTTTCGACTGGTTCATCTTCATTGAAGACGATATTGTGATCAATGATGCTTTCTTTATTGAAAAGCTAGAGAATTTTAATCAAAGTTGTGGCTACGAAGATGCTGTCCTGTTACCTCATCGCTATGAAATAGATAAGGGTATAAAGCAATACATTGATCTAACTATTGACACAGAATTGGCTTGGAATAAGTTGTCAATCGTTAATATTAGCGGAATTAAATTCGCTGAATATACCAACCCCCATGCAGGTATGTATTGTTTATCTCAGACTCAACTGCGTCGATGGATAAAATCGGGACGAAGTTGGCGGAACCAAGAATTGATAGTTGGTCCTTTAGAAAGCGCAGTAACCTTCTGTTTGCTAGAATGCTTTGCACTTTACAAGCCTCACCCTGACAACTTACGTTTCTTAGAAGTTCGGCATTACGACACCAAATATTCTCAGCTGAATCCTGAGACTTCTCCCTATCGACTGTCGGGAGTTGTGTAATGAGACCTTGACTCTAGTTTTGGAGTTTAGACTAAGAGGTCATTATCTCCCCTCTCTTCAGAGAGGGGAGATAATGACCTCTTAAGGGTGATCTGAGAGCTAAGCGACGGTTTTTGACGTTTTTTTAGGACGACTGGCTCGTTTTCTGACGGTGGGATAGCGAGGTTTGCGGTTTTGTTTTTGGCCTTTGGGCCACCCCGGCGACTTACCTCGGGGGTTGGGGGCTGTGGCCGGTGTTCTCAACCGGGCTAAAAGTGTGCGATAGAATCAGAGACCCGTCCGGGAGTCAGAATAGCCAGAGTTTTCTGCCAGGGCAGGGGGGAATCCTGCACTAGGTCTCGGGTGAGCCAGAATTGCCAGGTGGCCAAGGGCATCAGATCGCTCCAGCGCTCGGCGGCTTTAGGTTCACCGAGTTAGGGGACCGTCCAGTGAAGGCGCTGCTTCAAGAATCGGTACCAATGCTCTAGGGCAAAGCGCCTGAGGTAGCATGTCCAGAGGTGCTCCAGGTCGGGGCAGGTGTCGCCGACCCAGACTAACCACAACGGACAAGTCGAGCGGGACTGTCCGTCCTCATCAAGTCGTTGCACCTGACTCATGCCCCCTATCCTATTTCCTTCGGGAAAGCTAGGTCAACGGCTCTTTTCAGGGGAGACTAGCTCAGCGGAGTCGTTCGGGTAGCGTCTCCGAAAAAACATCACAAAGAATACTTTATTTTGTACTCTGCACCTTATTCCATAGTACCTAATGATACGGAAGTAGAAGATAGCGGCAATCTCGATCTCTCACGTTTTAAATTCCTTGACTGTGCCATTGCATATCCAGTCAAGCCACCACAGATCAAAATATAGATTGGATTGTTCATGTCGTTAACAAGACAATCAATGGAATAAAGCAGAAGAGTTATTGCAAGTGCAGCTACAGGAGCCATCTTCTTGTGATCCCAAAAGTAAGGATGACACTTTGTTGAAAATACACTTACTACGGGGAGCAGAAAAATAGTGTATAGGTTGATTAAACCAATAAATCCATATTGACCGAAGGTTATAATCCACAAACTATCTGGTATGGTGATTTGATTTCCTTGATCATCAAAAAGCAGATTACGTCCCCAACCTCCCCAACCCAACCAAAATCTTTCTTGAGCTCTCTCAATCAAAAGAGCTTCATTGTTGAATCGAAACTCTATAGAATTTACTCTATCCTCAGGTAGATACTGGGATAGGTAATAGACAATTCTATCGGTTAAATGGGTATATGTCTCGGCATCAGTTAGTGTCAAAATAGACAAATAAACAATAATACTAAATATAATAAGGTATACAGGTACTGTGTTCCTTAAGGCAACACCAAGAAGCAAAAGGATCAATCCAAGAACTAGTAATCCATACGCACCTGTAGAGCGCAACAATAAAAAAGTAATCAAAATAAATGGGACAGAAAATTGAAGTGTAAGATTAAAAACCTTGCTAATTGCACCTGATCGCCAAAGCCAAATACCAATTAGTGAAGCAGCCATCATCCAAGCTCCAACTGCTAGGCCATGCTGCATAAATACCATTGGACGGTAGCCCCCAAGTCGGACAGTTTGAGCAAAGTCATCATGGGGATGACCACCATAGAAGATATTGTGAAGCTGTGGACTAATACGAGATTCAAGCAAGCATAAGGGCGCATATATAAGCCCTCCTGCAAATATCCCAATTGCTAGTTGGCGAAGGCCAGACAAATCACCAAGGTATATGCGCCCTAGCAGATAAGGGATTCCCCAAGACATTGTTTGATCGACAACAGAAGAAACTGCATCATAAAGGCCCAGATCATTAGATAAAGAGGAAAACAAGGGATAAATGCACCAAATTAAAATCGGAATATCCAGCACCCCAAACTTAAATTTCTTAAAACGATTTACATCAAAGATAAAAGTGGCCAGCAAAATGCCATAGGAGGTGGCAGAAACTTTGGTATAATTGGGAATACCTGGCAATGTTAGAGAAACGACCGGCAAAAATAACCAGGCAACTATAAAGCTAATGACAATTGCTCGTCTAGCAGGAAAGCTCTGAAATAGCCATACAACCAGGGGGAGCCAGATTAGCATGACTAGAGTTGCAATAATATTGGGAGTTCCAATTGAATGATAAAATTCAAAGCCCATACTTTTACCCTTAGTCAGATGAAATTTAGTGCAGATGAGTGAGGCAAGCTTTAGAAGCTAAAACAGATTTTTTGAAAATCTTTGGGTAGATCTATATAGATGTAATCAAAATTGGCAATCCCAATCCTAAAAGATTACGAATTAAAAGTATTACTAATATAGTAGTCAAAAGTATAACCGTGATAGTTATGTCTTGGGGGATACTATTCAGGCCTTCATTAAATAATCCATAGGTCACTGCTAGATAATAAAATAAATCATTTAGAGCAACAGCAAAAATCGCACCTGGAACTTGAAAGTAATGAAAGCCAATTAAAATGCCGATTACAGTGCTCAAAAGCCGAAGAAAATTTCCATATGCTGTGTATTGAAATTTGCCGATAGACAATAAGTACGGTTCACTCGTATTGGCTAACAGGCGAGGCCATAAACCAAGTGCTAAAGTTGGTAGCATCCAAGCTTCTGAAGAATATCGCTGATCATATAATACCTGCATAATAATGTCCCCGAAACCTACGAGGAAAGAAATCATTAGGGAAGCTGGGACTAGCAGTAAGCGCCGATTATTTAAGACTTTTGCAGTTATTACATCTTGAGGTTGGTCAATAATTTTAGAAATAGCAGGAAACATAACTTTAGCGCCTAGTGCTTGCAGCATTTGTCTGGGGACATCACTTAATGTTAAAGTGATCTGATATATGCCAAATAACCCTAGTGGAAACATTACACCTAGCATGAATCGATCAGATTGCTCAGCAATAAAAAATGTTGCGGTGGATATAAAAACCCAACGGCCAACTGAAAATATTTCTTTTACAGATTTTTTGTCCCATAAAAATCGATTCTTTATCTCTGGTAATAGATGATGGCTCCAAAGCATTTTCGTGACACCAGAAACCAATCCTCCTGCGGCTAATGCCCAAATAGTTGGATTAAGTAAAGCCCAAATTAATGTTGTAAGAAGGCCAATGATCTGACTTCCCATTTCAATCATAACCTGCTTTCGCAAGTTGAGATGTCGCTCTAAAGAGAAAAGAGCTGTCGAACTAAAACCTGAAAAAATTGTTGTTAAACCTACAACTGGGATCAACCAAATTAGTGAGGTCTGATTATATAGTTTAGATATTGGAAAAGCAATCACAAGACATGCCAACCAAAGTCCAAACCCACGTATTACCTGAATTGTCCAAGCTGTATTATAGAAATTTGGATCGTCCCCTCGTTTGTTTTGAATGATATTGAATCCAATTCCTACATCTGAAAAAAGAGCTAGGCCAACAATAAAAATATTGACAATTCCCATCAGACCAAAAAATTCTGGAAATAGTAGACGAGTCAGAATTAAGCTGCTTGCAAATCGCAATACCTGAGAGCCACCATAACCTAAAATTGTCCACAGTGTACCCTGAATTGCGAGCTTTTTAATCGATGCCATGGAACTAGTTTCCTCGCCATTCATTCATGAGAATTGCAGATAGCAGACATAGTCATTTATAACTCAAATATATAAAATTTGCTCTGCTGTAGACATGTAATTTTTATCTATATAGAGAAGAAAAATTTCTAAATAGTTTTTCAAAAATTGAAAATTTAACCCTACTAGAAGTACACTCTATTTCAACTTTAGCACATTTCTGCATGATATTGGGTAACTCGTTTCTTTTCTCTATGTCTTAAATAGTTGAGGTCCATAGCAGAGTAACTTATAGTTGAACGCATTGCACTTAATAAAGATTCAACAGAACCTGAAGTGACTAACCATCCACTCACGCCAGATTTAATTAGTTCATACATTCCAGAGTATAAGTACTCATTGCAGGGCGGTCCAGTGCCAGAGACTCTATAAGAAATACAGGCAGTTCTTCTGCGAAGCTAGGTAGAATTAAAACTCTAGATTGCAATAAATGAAATTTAAAATCAGTGCTAACTAAATATTTTCCTCCTCCAGTAACTAGCATTTGTTGCCAAAAAGAATTTCTGTAACTTCTCATTCAATGGTAGCGAGACTTCAGCACCATTACGTTGAGCAGAATAGTGAAATGCCTGCATTATTGCGATATCTACCAAGAAATTTTCTGCCGAGTATAGGACAGAAGAACCTGTCCGAATAGAATCGGCCATCCCATCAATAATAGTTGCGACTGCTATTTGCTCGTCAGTAAAGTCATGGTTTTCGTATGGGTTTCTCCAGATAATCTTTCCAATATCAGGTAAGTCAGCTTCTATAGAAGCTAACTTACCTACCTGATTACTTTTACGAACTGCTTGAATAACTTTAACTTCCCCTGTTTTGGGACTCACACATCTAATATCGTGATCAACCATAGAAGCTGAGTTGCCATACAAACGAATCGTCTGTGGAAAACCTAAATCTGATACGGTATAATGGTTACTATAGTGATGAAATAATGCTGCTCCATTCTCAAAAGTGACAGAACCTAATTGCCACTGAACATTTGACCACTGCTGTTGGGACTCCAAATTTGGGTCAAGACCAAAATCATAATTTAAGCTACGGACTCGAACTGGTTTAGCCTGAAAGTATTGACGTAGTTGAGCTATCCCGTGATAGCTATAAGTAGAAAAATCATTATAGGCTGCGTAAATATCACCAAAAATCTCTAGCTCAATAAGCTTCTTCTTGAACTGTTCAAGAGGTAGATACGGAAATTGTTCAGCCACTGCAATGTTAACCTGATTTGCCTTTGCTTTCCTGAGAATTTTTTCTCCTGTTGATACAGACCAAGCAAAGGGAGTTTCTGTCAAAATTGGTACTTTTAGGTCAACTAAATTCAGCAGAGTTTGCTCATTAAAATTAGATGAAACTGCCGAGATTAGAAATGTTGGTTTTTGCTTTTCGACTAAATCTCCAGCGCTAGAAAATGCTGGTATTCCAGTCTTGCTTGTAATTTTTTGTGCGCGGAGAGTAGATGGAGTTGTAAAACCTACAATTTCATACCGATCAGATAGTTTATTCAAAATAGGTAGGTAAATCTTTTCAATCCTTTGGCCAGCTCCTACAAATCCAATTTTAATCTCTGCAGATGAATTTGACTTTATAGATGGAGTAGCATGTTCATAACTAGTTTTTAATCCTTCTAAAAGTTTGTTATCAGTTATTCCTTTGCAATAGGATGAAAAATAATTCTCTTTAAGCCAATCTGACAAACGTATAGCTAAAGCTACAATCATCAAAGTAGGGTTAGCTGCACCTGCGGTCGGGAAAACTGAACTGCCGGCGACAAACAGACCTGCTACTCCATGGACCTGAAGATTGGTATCGACGACACCTTCCTTAGGATTTTTAGATAGACGTGTTGTTCCTGTTGGATGCGCTTTTTCGGTAAATAAATGTCTCCAGTTTTCTTCCTGCAACACTGGACTTAAGACAGGAATAGGTAAATTTATTTTTGGAAATTCCTGACAAATTAGTTGCATCATTTTTAGGGCAGTTTGTTTCTCTATCTCGTTAATTTGCCAGTCTATTTTCGATAATGGCATTCCTAAAGAATCATTTTTGTCTGAGGAAAGTGTAATTCGACTACTAGGATCAGGGATCTGCTCCAGCATACAGTGAAGCTCAGTCCTCCCTGCCTTAACCAGCTGAGGACGATGTTTACTTATTCGACGATGCAGTCCCTGGATAACTTCCCCAGCATTGGAAGACAATAATTTAAGGTCTTGTAGAGTGTTTTTATTTAGTTTTCGTAATCCTAGCTCTGATTTAAGTCGATGCATCGCTAACCAAGGACTGCTAGCAGGAATATCGTAATCTTCAATAAACACATGGCATCTTACAAGACGTTCGCTTCTTTGAACTTTTTCACTTAGAGACATTCCATGCAAGTAAACATGTCTTCCTTCCTCGTCATCGAGCCAGTAATGACCAAAACGGGCTTTCACATGCTTTGCATCCTCAGAATTAAATTGTCCTAATACACACAATGTGTGATCCATTAAAAAGCGTCCAACCAAGTCGTTTTGATTACCCAGACCCTGAGGTACAGTACGATTAGAGGCCAAAAGTAGTCGGGCATTTTCAATCCCTCCACAACCCAATACTAATATCTTGGCGCGGACCAAGCATCGCTTATTTCCTAGTGTACGAACCTCAACAGACTCAAATTTACTTGCTTCAGGATTAGTATTTATATGAGTAACATTAGCGTGTAATAAAGCATTAATATTTGGTGATTTTGGGAATTCCAAATCACGTCCGAAATCTACTGAAGAGTTAGGTGCTTGAGAGCTCTTGCTGAATTGCCAGAAAATTTGCTCCAGAAATTGATTATCAAGAGAAGGAATTGGTGGTTTAACTTGAAATTTTTCCCAGAGCGTTTCATCGTAGCAGTAAGGCCCAAGGCCCAAGTATCGTCCTGCACGCTCTAAATAGGGATCTAAGTCTTGCCGAGTGAGGGGCCAACCTGAGTACTTAATCCAAGGACGATGATCAAAATCTATATCTTCAAAGGGTGCACATCGACCTGTCCAAATATGTGAGCTTCCTCCCCATATACGTCGACGTATGTTTTCCTGATCTATACATCGAGGATCTCCAACACTCTCAATATTGTATAAAGCTTGGGTTTTACTTTCGCCTTCAAATCCACCGCTTTCCAGGACTAAAATATCAACATTCGTTTCTGAGAATTCCTTAGCGATTGATAGACCTACTGGCCCACTACCAACAATACAGATATCAGTTTCTATCAAAGACTCATCTTCAAAGTGTTCCAGGTCGAAAAAATTCATTGCATCCTCTCATGTATTTTGGTAACAGAGATCGTATGTATTAGCTGAAAAATAACATCTTTAAAAGTCTTGCTTTCGTTAAATTCACTCTTTGTTAAGTCCACTCTTTATATATATCAATAAGTAATTTAAGTATTTGCAGTGTAGCTGTTGACTTAATGTGCAACAATTCTTTCGCAGTCACTAGTACATATTAAATCCTGGAAAATGCAGTGGGTATCAATACTGCATTTACTTCATAGCTATCATGTACGATAATGGCGATGAAAATCTAATGTCAAGATTCTGTTCTGATTGATTGACGAAAATTAGCTATGGTTTCAAATCCAGCTGCACTAATTATAGTTCAATAGAATAATATTTAAATCGTCTTATGTCTATTTAGTTAAAATTTCAGAAGAAAAATTTTGTTAGTTGATAAGAGAGTGCTTGTTTTTTGATCGATGTTCGATTAAAGCTTATCTTGTTTGCTCTCAATATTAAGGCTACCCACTCTCTACACATGAAAGAACATCTTTCCGGATGACTTTATAAACTTCATATGAAGGTTAGATTCATTGCAAAGAGTGCATGAAGTCCTTTGCTTAGTCTTTTAACCAGCCTGCTCCGATGTGTTACCACAAGTATGTAGTGCTTTACATGTCAGATATGGGTAGAACAAGTCTTGAGCCATGAGAGTTTCTTGAGTCATGAGAGTATGGAGGAATAGCACTGAGATAACCTTTCGCGGATCGCCAAAAGTCCTGATCTGCTGCGGGATGGGCTCTGCCAGCCCTGTCAAGGTGCCCTAGCAGCAAAAAGCATTGGAAGCGTTTCCTAAGATTTAGGGTTCAAGAAATAGCGTTTGGGGTATTTGTGCTTACCCAACAGACCAACCACTTTTTCCTGTGCAATGCAAAGCGCGACAACACATCCAACAGGCCAACCCTTCCGTGAGGCCCAGGGCGATGGCTGTTACGTTGGTGTCCTTGTTGAAGCAACACCCTGGTCATAGGTCAAAGACCATACGAAGCAGGGGACTGGGGGGATTTCGCTCCCCGCATGGGTCATCTGACTTTCCCATCGAATATCGCGAGCTGTGCATTGCGGCTTAAAGCAATCGATTGAGAGCTTTTATCGAGGAGATAAAGCCGCATAGGCAGAACCCGGTATGTACTCTACGGTGAGCCTAAATCACAAGGGTGGGTAAGCAGAGCCCACTCACCTCAATTCAGTGACATTCTAGCATGGAGCCATATTAAGTCTCGTTTTTTAAGCTAGTAGCGTCATTTTTTATGCTATGAGACCATAGATAATGATATATGTGTGCGATCTTTCTTTGAAATTCAGTGGATTGATAAGTCGCTGATTATGGCCTCCGTCATCTTTTCGGCCACTTGTCGGAAGTTCATTTGACCTTAATATCCTAAAACCTTGCCCCAGATGGGTTGCAGCTTACTAAGGAGGACATTTGTTCAGACTCAGTAGCTGAAAGGACAATTAAGGCCTTGACTGTATAGATAGACATGAGATAGACATGAGATAGACATGGCCTAGATGTACATTCTTTAGATCAGATTTTCTATGCAAGATAGGGGGTTTAGTGATTGTTGTTCCAACTGAAATTTCTGATATTCTGATCATTCAAACTCAGGTTTTTGGCGATGAGCGTGGTTTTTTTCTGGAAAGTTTCAATCAGAAAATTTTTTGCGAAAAAACAGGCGTGAATGTTGAGTTTGTTCAGGACAACCACTCTCGGTCTGTCAAGAATGTCTTGCGGGGTTTACATTACCAAATTCAGCACCCTCAGGGCAAGCTGATCCGCGTGGTAGTAGGCGAGATTTTGGATGTAGCTGTAGATATTCGCCGCAGTTCCCCGACTTTTGGGCAATGGGTGAGCTGTTATCTCAGTGCTGAAAATAAGCATCAATTGTGGGTTCCGCCGGGGTTTGCCCATGGGTTTTTAGTAGTTTCAGAGATGGCTGAGGTTCTCTATAAGGCTACTGATTATTATGCTCCGCAGTACGAGCGCAGCATTCGTTGGGATGATCCAGATCTATCCATTGCTTGGAACCAGGATGCAACACCAATTCTTTCCCCTAAAGATCAAGCAGGTGCTCTGCTTAAAAATGCGGAGGTGTATGCATGATGCGTATTCTTTTGCTGGGTAAAGACGGTCAATTAGGTCAAGATATGCAGCCAAAGCTGGCGGTTCAAGGAGAACTAGTATGCTGTGGGCGAGATACCTTGGATTTAGAGAATACTGATTCGATTCGCCAGATGGTGCGCCAGGTTCAGCCCAGTATCATCGTTAATGCGGCAGCCTATACCGTAGTCGATCAAGCTGAAAACGAACCTGACCGGGCGATCGCCATTAATGGAACAGCTCCTGCCATATTAGCTGAGGAAGCCCAACAGCTTGGAGCCGCGCTACTTCATGTGTCTACAGATTATGTATTTGATGGCCAGAAGAACACGCCCTATCTGGAGGAGGATATTCCTCATCCAGTTGGAGCTTATGGGCAGTCTAAATGGCTTGGTGAGAAGAGAATTCAACAAAGCTGCGATCGCCACGTCATTTTACGAACCGCTTGGGTATATGGTGTCGGCGGCAAAGGTAACTTTGTGAAAACCATGCTCCGCTTGGGAGCCGATCGCGAAGAACTGCGGGTCGTCGTCGATCAAGTTGGTTCACCCACCTGGACGGGAGATCTGGCAGGGGCGATCGCCCAATTTATTCCACATCTATGCCCTGGTACAGGTACTCAAAGGCCAATTACTGGCATTTACCATTTCACAAATAGTGGTGCAATTAGTTGGTACGACTTTGCAGTGGCCATTTTTGAAGAAGCAGAGCGGTTAGGATTTCCCCTCAGATTACAGCGAGTCGTCCCGATTACAACGGCAGAATATCCGACTCTGGCTTCTCGACCCGCTTATTCGGTTTTATCTAACAAAAAGACGTCAGCCTTGCTGGGTGGGCCTGCTCCCCACTGGCGGCAGGGGCTTCGCCAAATGCTCAAGCAACTTACAGCTACATAATCTCAGGTTGCCTAACCCTAACCCTAACCCTATTAAAAGTCATATGAAAGCAATTATTCTCTCTGGTGGTAAAGGAACACGCCTGCGGCCGTTGACCTATACAGGCGCAAAACAGCTTGTTCCTGTAGCGAACAAGCCAATTCTTTGGTACGGGATTGAAGATTTGGTGCAAGCAGGGATTACAGAAATTGGTATTATCATTAGTCCTGAAACTGGCGCTGAGGTTCAAGCTAAAACAGGTAATGGTGATCGCTTTGGTGCAAATATCTCCTACATCATCCAGGAGCAACCAGCTGGTCTGGCTCATGCTGTGAAGGTTGCCCAACCATTTCTAGGAGACTCCACGTTTATTATGTACCTGGGAGATAACTTGGTTCAGAGTGATCTCAGTATATTTCTGGATGAATTTAAGGCTAAGCAGCTTGACGCCTTGACTCTACTTTGCGCTGTACCCAACCCTACAGCATTTGGTGTGGCAGAAGTAGATGACCATGGACGAGTCCTAAAGCTGGTTGAGAAGCCTAAGGTTCCCCCTTCGAACCTGGCTCTGGTTGGTATTTACCTATTTAATGCTAGTGTGCATCAAGCGATCGCCAATATTCAGCCTTCTGCCCGGGGAGAGCTGGAAATTACTGACGCAATTCAGTACTTGATTGACCATGGCAGTAAAGTAGTAGCTCGACAAATTCAAGGATGGTGGCTTGATACAGGGAAGAAGGACGATCTTCTGGAAGCCAACCGCGTCATCCTCGATACCTGCCTTGTGGCGGCAAATCGTGGTGACGTAGATGAACAGAGTCAGATTATCGGGCGGGTCCGGATCGGGGAGCGATCTAAAGTCAGAAACTGCACAATTCGGGGGCCTGTCGTGATTGGTGAGGATTGTCACATTGAGAATTGCTTTATTGGCCCCTACAGTAGCATTGCAGATCAGGTCACGCTCATAAATGCTGATTTAGAGCATAGTGTGTTATTGAAAGGAGCAAAGATTCTCAATATTCAGCAAAGAATTGTGGATAGCCTGGTGGGTCAACGTGCGCAAATTAAGGAAGCTCCTCAACGCCCAAAGGCCGTGAGATTAATGATTGGGGATGATAGTCAGATAGAGCTAATTTAACCTTTGAGTTATGTCAGACTTAAATTAATTATGAATTATCAAAAGATCGAAATTTTTATGCTAAGCATTATAAATGCGTGACTGATCGTTTTCAGTTCTTTAGGAGATGCCTACTAGTACAGAAAGGCAGAAGTAAGAAGGCAGAAGGCAGAAAGGGAATCCCGCTCTAAGCAAAGGTTTGGGCCTACAGAAACAGGTGAGTCACTTCTGCCTCAGAGTACTAGGTTAAAACTCTAGTTCTTAATGTAGATTTGAATTAAAACTTTAACCAGCAGATTCTCTTGGAGATGATTCTCCATGTGCATAAGTTAAATGGGACATAGATTATTTTAATTTCATGTCCCAGATAGAACCATAAGGTTATTAGTATTAGTTATCATGAAAATTCGAATTGGATATTTTGTACCTGAATTTCCAAGTCAGACTCATGCCTTCTTTTGGAGAGAAAAGCAATCCTTAGCAGATCTGGGTGTCGAAGTTGATTGTTTGTCAACACGTCGTCCTCCTCGAGAAATTTCTTCACACACATGGTGCAAACAGGCAGAGGGGGAAACATCCTACTTGATACCTATGTCATTAAAAGAGATTTTGCATAGTTTTTATGAGATTTTTCAAGCTGGTTCGTCTAATTGGGTTCAGTGCTTAAGATCAATATTTTTGTCTATCGATACTAATTTATTGGATAAATTTAAGCTGCTAGCACTAGTTGTTGTATCTGGAAAATTACTTTGGCTTCACAAGAGATATAAATGGTGTCATATTCATGTTCATTCTTGTGCTAACTCTGCCAACATACTTCTATTTGCGTCGTTATTATCAAGATCTAAGTTAACCTACAGCATAACTCTCCATGGTCCTTTGAGTGATTATGGCTCCAATCAATTTCAGAAGTGGAGAAATGCCAGCTTCGCTATTGTCATAACCAGGAAACTGTACGGCGAGATTCAAGGCACATTAGCTGAGAATCTTCCTAAGATAGTAAAAATTGCTCCGATGGGAGTTGATTGTGTAAAGTTTAAGAGATCTCAACCATATGTGCCATGGGATGGCACCGAAATTCTACGAATATTTAGCTGTGGTAGACTGAATCCCTGCAAGGGTCATGAATATTTGATTCGAGCGATTAGCACGCTAAAAAATAGTGGAATTGATGTTTTGCTAGAAATTGCTGGAGAAGATGAGCAAGGTGGTAAAGGATATCACAAAACTCTTGATGCTTTAATCGTTAGCATAGGCGCTATAGACTCAGTAAAATTGTTAGGAGCTATATCTGAACATGAAGTAGCAGAAAAGTTAGAGAGTGCCCATATTTTTGCCTTGGCAAGCCTCCACGAACCCCTTGGAGTTGCTATTATGGAAGCCATGGCTATGGAGGTTCCAGTAATAGCAACTGATTCTGGAGGTGTTAAAGAACTAGTTTCACATAATTTGAATGGGATATTAGTGCCTCCCAAAGATTCAGAGTCTTTGGGAAATGCTATAAAGATTATTGCTCAGAGTGCAAATCTTGCTAATCGATTAAGCGAAAATGCGCGCAATCGAGTCATTTCTGATTTCCAGGATACGTTGAGTGCTGACGTTCTAGTGGAATGCCTGGAGATTACATGTAAGAATGTCTCAAATTGACTCTTCTCTTCTATCAATAGCTGTCACAAAAAATCAATTATAGCGGTTTTCATTCGGATAAGGTGCAGATCAGTTGCCCAAGCTTACGAACTTCAATGCTTTGCTTTCTTCAATCAAGGTGTACCTCTTGCGTTTGGAAACTGATATATGGCGTGACTCCTGAAGAGAATCTAGCATGAAAACTCTATACATGAGTCACTTTCTTTCAAAAAGAAAAATGCAATAGATTACCTGATACATTTCAGTAAGTAGGTCAGATTAATTAATCCGAGACTTGTAAACATAGGCTTGATCGCTTGAAACAGCCTGTGCGCAAGGATTCAAAAGGATTTACTGTTCTTAACATACCTCGAACTTTATACATCGACCTACTTAGTCAAACTACTTTTACGAAGTCATAAGATAATGCAACCTAAAATGCGAAGGATTTTACTCGTTATTGAACAATGTAATCCAGAATGGCCTTCAGTTCCGCTGGTAGGCTATAACTATTACAAAGAAATTAGCAAACTAGCTCATGTCACTCTCGTAACTCATGAGAGAAACAAAGAGAATCTAGAGTCAATTCATCCAGACGAAGATATCGTATATATACCCGAAAGTAAGTTCGTTAAAAGATATTACAAAATTGCTGAAAATGCTAGTAAAATTGGTGATAAGCTTATTTGGCCCATCTACAACACATTGGAATATCCTGTGTATGGTGAATTCAATAATTTAGTCTATAAAAAATTTAGGGCTCCTGTGCTCAGAGGTGACTATGATATAGTTCATGCAATCACACCGATGATGCCAAGATATCCTGTAAAACTTATTAAGGCATGTCATAGCGTTCCATTTATTATTGGGCCTGTAAATGGAGGAGTTCCATTTCCAAAAGCCTTCCAAAGTATAGCTAATCAGGAGTTTTCTTATTTCAACTTTCTTAGGTTGGTGGGTCGGTATATTATTCCAGGCTATCGCGAAACCTACAAAAAGGCCGACTGTATTTTGGCTGGCTCTACTTTTACTTTCGATTTGATTCGTGATTTATTTTCCATTGAAAATAATAAGATTAAGTTGTTTTATGAAAACGGAGTTAAAAGTTCTTTTGTTAGGAGCGACAAAGAATTTATTGATTTTACCACTAGAGATAAAGACACAATAAATCTTTTGTTTGTAGGTCGACTTGTTCCCTATAAAGGAGCTAAGTTTTTGATTGAAGCGATTAGTAAATTGAGGAAATCTGTCTTAGAAAAGATTGTGCTTACTATTGTTGGTGATGGATCTGAAAGACATCAGCTTGAGCTTCAAGTTAAGAGCTTTAATTTGGATGACAAGGTTATTTTCGCCGGATGGGTTAAACAGAAAGATACGCTTCAGTATTATGCTGATTCTGACGTTTTCTGTTTCCCATCTGTACGTGAGTTTGGTGGGGCCGTAGTACTAGAGGCTATGTCTAGTGGATTACCTTGCATAGTAGTTAATAATGGTGGTATTGGAGAATATGTAACTGACGGGACTGGATTTAGGATAGATCCAGTCTCTGAAGAGTATATTGTCGAGAATCTTAAAATAAGTATAGATAAGTTGGTAAGTGATAGTTCTTTGCGCCGAAAAATGGGATTAAATGCTCTTCAAAGAGTTAGGGAATTTACTTGGCCTAAGAAGGCAGAGAAAATTGTAGATATTTATGAGTATTCCCTTCAATCTCGAAATACATAACCTTATTTTTAAAGTCCTCTTTTTGGGTGAATTAATTCCCAAATGAGATGCAGAAGTGTGCATATGTATGAAAACACATAAGACTGCCGAAACCCTTATTTAAAGAGGACCTAAGACTTTTGAGTATACTCCGTAACAATGAAGCTCGCTATATAAGATTCATTTAAGACGTTATATTTTTTACCTGTAGACTTATGGTATCTATCAAGCAAGAGCCAGTAAATAAATTACAAATTATGGAACCTCGTAGAATCCTAATTACGGGTGGAGCTGGATTTATTGGCTCCAACTTTGTACATTACTGGTGTGAGAACTATCCAGGCGACCGCATAGTCGTACTGGATGCCTTAACTTATGCTGGAAATCTCAAAAACCTTGAGGCTTTAGAGGGGAACCCTAATTTTCGCTTTGTGCATGGAGATATTGGCGATCGCTCCTCGGTGGATCAACTCTTGGCAGAAGAAGAGATCGATATGGTTATTCATTTTGCAGCTGAGTCCCACGTTGATCGCTCGATCTTAGGTCCTGATGCATTCGTTCAGACTAATGTTGTCGGTACATTTACACTGTTAGAAGGATTTCGACGCCATTGGGTCAGTCGGGGTAAACCAGAGGGCGATCGCTTTTTGCATGTATCAACGGATGAGGTATATGGCAGCTTAGATCCTGGCGATCCAGCTTTTTGTGAAACGACTTCCTATAAACCTAATAGTCCATATTCAGCTTCTAAAGCTGGAAGCGACCACTTAGTGCGATCTTATTTTCATACATACGGAGTGCCCACATTGATCACCAACTGTTCTAACAACTACGGGCCTTATCATTTTCCCGAAAAGCTGATTCCGCTCATGTGCATTAACATTTTGATGGGTAAATCTCTACCCGTTTATGGAGATGGTCAGCAAATTAGGGACTGGCTTTATGTGGGTGATCACTGCAGCGCTATTGACTGTGTTATTCACCATAGTCCTCCCGGAGAAACCTATAATATCGGAGGTAACAATGAAGTTAAAAATATTGATTTAGTCATGACACTCTGCAATCTGATGGATGAATTAGCACCTGAACTTCCTATCCGTCCAGCGAAGCAATTAATTACATTTGTAAAAGATCGTCCCGGGCATGACCGCCGCTATGCCATTGATGCGACCAAAATGCGCACTAAATTGGGTTGGGCTCCTTCAGTAACAGTTGCAGAAGGTTTGCGGCTTACTGTTCAATGGTATCTAGCCCATCCAGAATGGTGGCAACCACTGCTTTCGCCTGAATATCAAGAATATTATAAAAAGGTATATGCCTAGTACTCTGCGGTGTAAATGAAGTTACCTTGCTTCGGGTTTTAGGTGTCAGGAATGGTGGTCTAATTAACGCCGAGCTATACTATTTGGTAGTGCATTTTAGTGCAGGCCAGAGGAAAAGACCGGATGACCTTGCTTGGCCAGCTTCTCTCTGATGCAGCGATTGTAGTCATGGATGAATAGCCAGATGGCCCCGATGTGGTTCTCG
>PWUG01000232.1 GCA_003562605.1 Syntrophomonadaceae bacterium
ACCTATGCTTTTTCCTTAGGCGATTTCAAGGTTCCCAAAAGCAACGATACGATTGTTATGTTTGATAAGATCATGGGTACCGATAAAATGGGCCGGTACCTGGAGGAAGGGCTGAGTCCGCAGGAGATTGAGGAGCGTTTCGCACCGGCAATTCGCGACTTCAAAGCAGCACGGCAGCAGTATCTCCTGCCGCAATACTAACTTCGGAACAAGTTGGTTTCATTTAGAAAATCAACTATTACCCGTGCAAATTCTTCTCCGCAGTCTTCCTGTAGAAAATGCCCGCCGCCCTTAATGAGGTCGTATAATATTGGTATTTTTCAGATTTCTGATTTAGAATAGGACCAGAAATCCATGATGTAGAGGAGATGCGCCTGTGAAGAAAAAGAATGTCATTATCATTGGTGCCGCGGGTAGAGATTTTCATAACTTCAACACATACTACCGTGACAATGACGGTTACAGGGTGGTGGCGTTTACAGCAGCTCAAATACCGGATATCGAAGATCGGCTATATCCAGCTCTGCTGGCAGGTAGTTTATACCCAGACGGAATTCCCATTTACTCAGAAGAGAGGCTATCTCAGCTGATTAAGGATTTACAGGTGGATGAGTGTGTTTTTTCATACAGCGATGTAAGTTACGGTGCGGTAATGGGTATCAGCGCAATTGTCAACGCCTCTGGTGCTGATTTCAAATTACTGGGGCCGAACAGTACAATGCTGAAGAGCAGCAAGCCTGTCATATCTGTATGTGCTGTCAGAACCGGTTGTGGTAAAAGCCAGACCTCGCGTAAAGTCATTAAACTGTTAATGGATCGCAATCTCAATGCAATTGTAATCAGGCACCCTATGCCCTATGGCGACCTCGAGAAGCAAAAATTGCAGAGATTTGCTTCTTTGGATGATTTACAGAAACATAATTGCACGATTGAGGAAATGGAAGAGTACGAGCCGCATATCGTACGCGGCAATATTATCTACGCCGGTGTAGACTACGAAGCTATCTTAAGAGCAGCTGAAAATGATCCTGCCGGCTGTGATCTAATCGTATGGGATGGTGGTAACAATGACTTCTCTTTTTACCAGCCGGACCTGGCCATTACATTGCTGGACCCGCACCGCCCTGATCATGAAATAAGCTACTATCCGGGAGAAGTTAATTTAAGAACAGCTGATGTGGCGATCATCAACAAAGTCGACAGCGCCAACCAGGAGTCGATTCGCAGAGTGGAAAACAATATTCGCAACATTAACCCCGGCGCTGTAATCATTAAAGCCGAATCTAAAATTACTGTAAGCGATCCCCAATTGATTGAAGGAAAGAGAGTTTTAGCGGTAGAAGACGGGCCTACCCTGACCCATGGAGAGATGAAAATCGGGGCCGGTACAATTGCTTCGCAACGCTACGGAGCAATAGAACTTGTCGATCCCCGCCCCTATATAGTTGGCAAACTGGTCGAAACTTTTGAGACTTACAAGGATATTGGCATACTGTTGCCTGCAATGGGCTACGATGAACAACAGTTGAGAGATCTTGAAGAAACCATTAATAATACTGATTGCGACTCTGTAGTTATAGGCACCCCAATAGATCTGTCCAGAATTATTAAAATCAACAAGCCTTTTGTGCGGGTTAATTATGAATTAGCTGAAGTGGGCAGTCCCAATCTTAATGAAGTATTAAATGATTTTATTGAAAAGCACAAACTGTAAAGGTCCCTGATAAAATCACTTTTATCTAAGGGGCGTACCTGGGTCTCCAATCCCGGCGCCGGGGCGCCCTGCATGCTTGTATTGCCTAAAAGATTCTTTTAACTTTCCCCCTGTCAACCCCAAACATAAACACCAGTTTCTTTTTTACATGACATATATGTGTCCCTTTGGCCGCCTACAATGAAAGTAACACCCTGCTCCAGCACTTAAAAACGAAAGGAGGCTAAAGAAAATGGCTATTACAATAAATGATTTTACAGCCCAGGTAAAAATCAAGGAACCCCGCACCAGCGGCAAGTTGACCTTATTTCCCCTCTTTGCCGAAAAGAGCCTGGATCGCGATCAGCTGAACTACCTGCTCCTGGAGGAAGCACTCGACAGCGGCTCTTTCGAGATCGGTGAAGTCAGCGAATCGGGCGATGTAAACACCGTGATCATCGCCAACATGACCGGAAAGCCGGTTCTCATCCTTGACGGGGAAGAGATATTAGGCGCCAAGCAGAACCGCATGGTCAATGCCACCATACTTGTAGCGGCCGATCAAAAAACCGAGGTCCCGGTCAGCTGTGTCGAGCGCGGGCGCTGGCATTACAATACCGATAAGTTTGCTAAATCGGATGCTTTCGGTTACAGCACCCTGCGCAAGCAGAAAGCCGCGCAGGTTTCATTCAACTTGGAAGCCGAACAGCGCTTAGATGCCGACCAGGGCGAGATCTGGGCCGAAATTGACCGCACCCACGACCGCATGGGAACCCATTCGCCCACCGGTGCGCTTCATGAAACCTACAGGCAGCATGATGAAGAGCTAAATAAAATGGTTGAAGATTTACAACCGCTGGCCGGCCAACTCGGCGTGGCCGTATATATCAACAACCGTTTTGTCTGTCTCGATCTCTTCGACCAGCCTGCTACATTGGAAAAACTCTGGCCCAGGCTCCTGAAGAGCTATGCCGTCGAGGCCCTAAACACACCGGGCCGCGAAAGCAGCAAACCAAAACCGGAACCGGCAAAGATTGTCGAAGCAATCGACAAAAGCAAATACCTGACCTACCCCTCGGTAGGCCACGGCCAGGACCTGCGCTTAAACGGCCCCGGGATCATCGGGGCAGGACTGATCGTAGAAGAGCAGATTGTTCACTTAAGCGTTTTCAGCGACGTGCAGAACGAGCGCCAGGGCGACATCGGCACCCCCCACCGCCGCAAACGTAATCTGGGCTAATAAAGCGGGCCCTCTCTCCAGGGGGCCCTTCCTGCCCGGCAGGGATATTGTTTTCCCTGTCGAATTTATTTAATTACTACAATATATCCCGTAAAGAAAAAGCACCGGGTAACAGACACCCAAACACTCTAAATCCCACGCCAGGCTACGTTATCTATTCCTTGTTTTCCAATCAACTAGACCGGCTTAACAAGCACGAAAAAATCGAATTGGAAGAGGAGGCTGAAGAAATGGGCAGGGATCCCGATTTGGATGACAATATGGAGCGTGAACTGGCAAAATTGTCGTTTGATCAGGCCCCTAAAATTGTATCCGAAGCGCTTCCGGGGCCGATTAGCCAGAAATTGATTGATGTCGAGGCAGAAAACGAAACAGTTACAAGGGTGATTCCCAACGTTTTGCCCACTGTCTGGGAGAAAGCAAAAGGAGCAACGGTGCAGGACCCGGACGGCAACTATTACATTGACCTCACTGCGGGAATCGCAGTAAACAATGTCGGCCACTGCCATCCCAGGGTATTGCAGACAATCAGCGAGCAGAGCAAATTACTGATGCATAACCCTGATGCGACGAATCCTCAACGGGTCAGGTTGGGGCAGAAACTTCAGCAGCTGGCACCGGGCAGGTTAAAAGGGAATGTGAAGATGGCTTACGGTTTAAGTGGAAGCTCTGCCGTCGAAATCGCCACCAAGTTTGCCCGGTCGGCAACCGGAAAAACTCATATTGTTGCCTTTGAGGGCGCTTATCACGGTGCGTTGGGCGTTACCCTGTCGCTGACTACTTCACAGCAGTTTCGTTCAACATACGGTCCCTTTAACCCTTACGTTTATCACGTGGGCCCGTACGCCTATTGCTACCGCTGCCCCTGGGATTTGAAGTACCCCGGCTGCGATCTGGAGTGTGCCAGGTATGTAGAAAACCAGTTGTTAGGACCCTCCAGCGGGATCGATATAGACAGTGTGGCCGCGATGATCGTAGAGCCCGTGCAGGCTGAAGGCGGGTATGTCCCGCCGCCTGATGGTTTCTTGAACGCTTTAAAAAAGACCTGTGAAAAAGCCGGTATCCTCTACATCGATGACGAAGTGCAGGCCGGAATGGGCCGCACCGGTAAGATGTTCGCTATTGAACATTACGGCGTTGATCCCGATATAATCACCCTCGGTAAAGCCCTGGGAGGAGACCTGCCCTACAGTGCGGTGATTACCGAAAACAGTGTTGCCGAGAAGCTGAGCCCCATCAGCCATATCCTCACCGCTGTCGGCAATGCCACCTCCAGTGCTGTAGCCTGTACCAATATAGAGTTATTGCACGACGGCCTGCTGGAGCGAACCGAAAAACTGGGTGCATATGCAAAAGCGGCTCTCGAAAAGATGATGGACGATATCGAAATAATCGGTGAGGTTCGCGGCAAGGGGCTCATGATCGGCATAGAGTTGGTGAAAAACAGGGATACAAAAGAGCCGATAGACCTGGGTGAAATGATGCAAACTCTATGGTCTTTAAGAGACAAAGGTGTCCTGATACTTCCCTGCGGCCGGCATTCAAATGTTTTCCGGTTAATGCCACCCCTGGTGATTACCAAAAAACATCTCGACCAGGCCCTGGAAATAATCGGCGATGTTTTTAAAGAAGTTCAAGCAGATTTTTTGCAGTAATATAAAACTGCCCCCTTTAGGCACCTTGCTTTCTTAAACGGGGTCAAAACCTGACCGGAAGAAAGGACGTGGCCGGCTGTGAGTTACAAAGTTGCCGTTGTCGGAGCAGGTCCGGGCGGGGTCCTGTTAGCCCGCGAATTGGCGCGCAGCAATATCGAGGTTACAGTCTTTGAGAAGAACTCTTTTGATGAACTGGGCCATGATTGGTCTGATGCCGTTGAGTTTGCCGCCCTGGAAGCTGCAGGCCTTGATATGCCGATCCTGGAAGGGTTGCAGTGGAAAGGCAGCCTGGTAAAAAACACTTTAGGCGGCGAAGGTATCTTTGAAAAGCATGCAGTCCCCCGTCTGACAGTATATTCGCCCGGCAAAAAAAGCCGCAAAGAAATTGATTTTAAGATGATTACAACCGATCGCCGCCGCCTGGGCCAAATGCTTGTCAATCAGGCCGAAGCCGCCGGGGCAGTTATAAAGTATCAATATGAAGGCAAAGGCCTGCTTTTTCACGAAAACGGCAAAGAAGGCCCGGATGGGGTAGAGGTTTTCGGTTTTGTGGCCCATAACCTGGACACCGGGATAAAAGAAAAGATCGAGGCGGACGTGGTCGTTGAATCATCCGGTTTTCAATCGGTTTTGCGCAAAAGTCTGCCGGCCTACAGCGGGCTGGCCGATCCTTTCCAGGAGAGCGATTTTGCCCTTGTCCACAGGGAAGTTCGGCCTTATAAGCCCGCAGATCCGGAAAGCAAAAGCATCCCGGACCATTACCGTTACGGTTACCACAGCGGTTACCAGTGGACCCACATTCATAATGAAGAAAGCATCGACGTCGGGGCAGGGGTCAGAAGTGATCTGCCGGGTGACGACCCGCAGGAGATCATCGAGGCCTTTATTGCCGAACACCCGGCGATTAAACCAGGCCGCATCAGGGGCGGAAGAAGCCTCTGCATCGTCGGGCGTCCCTTGACGAACTTTGCAGCCCGCGGTTTTGTGGTGCTCGGTGACGCCGCTTCGACCTCGGTACCGACTACCGGTTGCGGCGTAGGGTCTGCTATCTTTGCAGCACTCTGGGCATCCGAAGTGCTGCTCGAGGCTTCTTTAGAAAGAAGAAACGATCTGGAGAAACTGTGGGACATCAACAAAAAGTTTTACCTGGATAGCTATCGCGGGCCTTCATTTGCAGCTCTTTCAGAACTGCGGGTTATGCTGCAAACCCTGAGCCACAAGGAACTTGATTTCCTCTACAGCAAGAATTTGCTTGATGCAAATACACTGCAGGATGCCATTAACGGTCATTTCAGCCCTCCGGGGTTTATCAAAAAACTAAAAGCGCTGCAGGGCGGGCTGATCAACCCGCCGATCCTGTTGAAACTTAACCAGGCAGTCGGCAGCGCAGCGCGGGTTTATAAGCATTACAGAAACTACCCGCCTTACTGGGATTCCGAGGCCTATAAGAGCTGGAAAGAGAGTGCCTTTGATCTGCGTATCCAGCGCGATTTCCTGTACTAAAGCTGTTAATCCGCCCCCTGCCGGGGAATTACGGCGCAAGCTTGACCGGCGGGATTAAAGGACTTCCAAATAACGAATAAAGTTACTGAGTTCCTAAAAGGTGGGGCAGGATATGCTTGCGCAGCTCGGCGGAGGCGAGCGAACCGGTGAAATGGCCCCTGTCAATTACGGTGACAGGATGATCTCCGTAAGATTCTTTTTGCTGCTAAAAGCGCATTACCTGGTCATAGCGAGCTAACAGGGGCAAAATGTTATCTTCTGCCCGCCTTGCGAACTGTTCTTTAAAATCTAATGCCTCCTCTACAACGAGGCGGTTTTCGTGAGCCAGGCTGGAGGTCAGCTTGCTGTATATCGAACTGGTAAAAACATCGCTCGGAATTGTCCCGGCCAATAATGGAAT
>PWUG01000046.1 GCA_003562605.1 Syntrophomonadaceae bacterium
AAAATACCGAAAAATATTACATAATGCTAAGATGCTTTACTAAAGAAACATTGTTCCGATGCCGAAAAATGCTTATATGTTAAACAGTTAAGCCATATGTGGGGGATTGGAAAACAATTATAAATTAAATAGCCAGACAAGACAGATGAAACGTCCCCCCGTCTTTACTAGCCGATCAATAATAACAATGTGCCCAGACGGGCAATCAGACCTCCAAAGAAAAAGGCAATTAATGTGGTAAGTACAAGGATGACCAGGGCAAAATATATCTTAAATTCGCGAGCTACTGTTGCCACAATGGCAATGCAAGGCACGTAAAATAAGCCAACCACTGCCCCGGTGAAGAGCTGCAAAGTGCTGAGTTCAAGATCAAGCAGGGGCAGAACTGACAACTCGCGACGCAGGATGCCGAGGATAAGGGGAGCGGCCGCTTCTTCAGGGAGCCTGAGCCAGAGGGTAACAAGGGGGCTTATGGCCCTGCCAAAGGCAGCCATCAATCCGGTTTCGTAGAGTACTGCCGCTCCGGCCACAGCAGCAATCATGGGTAAAGCGCCATCGGTAATGTAGAGCTTCAATCTTAACAATAGCTTCTTGGCGATAACTTCGATGCGGGGCAGCAGCAAGTCGGGTATTTCCAGCAGTGTCTCGGACCTGGTTCCCTTGATGAAGCGATTCAAAAACAAACCCGCTGCAATCATTACCAGCCAGCTGAAAACAAACAAGGTGACCATCACCAAAACCGAACGAGAGGCTAGAAGCGATATGAATGCCCCGGTTTGTGATATACAAGGTACAGCCAGGCAGATCAAAATAGTAACCATTAACCTTTCCTTTTGCGACCCCAACGCCCTGGTGGCCATAATCGCCGGTATTCCACAACCATAACCGAGCATAAGTGGAATAATACCTGTTCCGGGCAACCCCAGCCGTTTAAAAAGGCCGTCAAGCAGGATCGCCAGACGAGGCATATAGCCGCTATCCTCAACCAGGCTCAGTACGAAGTAAAAAGATAGCACATAGGGCAATACGAGAGTAAATGGCCACTCCAGCCCCTTAACCAGGAAACCATATTCTCCAATAAAGATATCCTGGATCATGCCAGGTGGAATTATAAAGGCTGCTAAAGTAACAAGGGGAGGAATTATCAAATCTCTAAAAAGAGGTAGGAGGATAAAACGGCGCAGGCCCATTCCAACCCCGACTATACCGGTAAAGACCAGGACCAGGATAATTGCCGCCAGCAGCAAGCCCGGCCAGGGATTGGTCAAACGGCGATCCCACCTATTGCGATCACTGATTTCCTTTGCACCTGTTTTTCGCAAACTCTTTTCCGTGAGCATCTCCACATTATCCCAGGTAGCTGTAATAGATTTTTTTACGCCCTCTATAGCATCTTGGTCAGACTCGAGCATGGCAAAGATCTGAGATTTTAATTCATCAACTCCCTTACCGCTAAGCGCAATTGTCGGAACAATGGGTATGCCAAGGATAGTGACAAGTGCTTTAACATCGACGATGTAACCTTTTTCAAGAGCCAGATCTCCCCTGTTCAGGGCAACCAGCAGAGGCATATTAAGCTCAAGCAGCTGTAGTAGCAGGTAGAGACCGCCTTCAAAATTCCCGGCATCGAGAACATAAACCAGCAGTGCCGGCGGGCCGTTACCTTCCGGAAGGGGTACGGATTTTTTCCCGCAACAAGCTGATGAAGATGGGCGGTTACAATTTGCGCTACTATTACCGCAGACCATTTTCACGGCAACTTCTTCAGCCTCGCAGGTGGCGCAGAGTGAGTAAGTGCCGGGAACATCAACAATTCGCACCTGTTTTCTTCCCTGGCGGACAAGACCAGTAGCATAGTCAACAGTTGTTCCACTATAATTGGCAACACTGACATTCAGGCCGGTCAAGCGGTTAAAGAGCGCGCTTTTGCCCACGTTCGGGGTGCCCATCAGCAATACTGTTTGTTCCATACTTCCTCCTCTAAATGATAGTGACAATGATCTTTTCGGCAATTTTTTTACCTATCGCCACCTGGCGCTCTCCTGTTTTGACCATGAGGGGTCCGCCAAAGAGTTGACAACCCAGGCACTGAATTTCTTTTCCGGGCCTTAAGCCCAGAGAATAAAGCAATGGGTGTTCAGGAACATAGATCACCATCGCACTGGTTCCCTTTCTCAGGCTGCTGAGGCTAATACTTTGCAGTGAAGCTGTTAAAACTTTTTCTTGACAGATCGACATTGACAATCACCCCCGCAATAATTTTTGCCATCTGTATTATCCACAAGGACATCAATTTTTCTTGAACAGGGTTTTTGACAGCAAAAGCAGCACACCCTCTCCATTTCCTTGGCTATACACGACCAGGAACGGCGGGCAAAGATAACAGGTATATCGTGTTTCTTCGCCTCATTTTTTACCACCCTGGAAAGATTGGTCCCCACATAATCGGTTAGCACTAAAACAAGAGCAACTCTATCGGAAATCATCTCAGTGACCGGGCTTTTTTTCCGCCCCGTCAAATGTTTTATCTTTTCAAATCCCTGTTCTTTCAATTGATCATCTATACTGCCAAGATGGTCTCCGCCTATAACTATTACCGTCATAGTTCATTCTCCCATTGTTTATTTGCAGGCCGGACCTTATTATCGTTTCTGGTTAGTTTTTATTTAGCCTTTTTGCGATAAGACATGATCAAAACGATCACAATTAAGAACATCAATCCCGCAATAGCGGCTGTGCTGAAAGCGATTATCCTCATTGCAAAAGCAACTGTATGCATATCCTCATGGATATGTTCCAGATCATGGCCAATCTCTTCCATTATTTCCATGAAATCCGCATCACCTGTAATATCTCCATTGGCACTGGCAGCAGGAATAAAAACAAAAAGAATTAGGGCTGCCAAGACGATACCAATGATCATCATAACGTTTTTATTGTTTTGCACTAATTGCATCCTCCTTTTTCTTATGTTTATGGGTCAAAATATTTCTGGTCCGGCCTACAGGCCCGCGCCAAGTAAAATGTAAACTCTATAAGTTCACTCTTTTTGCAGATATAATTAATCACTATTTTTACCTCCTGATCATTTAAAATAAGATTTTCCGTTGACATTGAGCCTGCTGACCCGTTTTATTTAATTGGCATAAAGCACCGAACCATCAAAGGTTGCTTTATCCTGGTCGACAAAGTCAGAAAATAGCGGCAGGGCCGGCAGCAGGTCATACTGGTGTGCCATTTCATCGCGCGGTCGGCGAAAAACGAGACGGGCCTGCGCACCACCGCTCCTAAGAAGGTTCTCAAGGATAGCTTTTTTAGGCTTAGCCTGCAGGGCTACAAGCGCAACATCAAAATCTAAGGGAATATTATCTGCCCCATCAAGATGCATCACGGTAACCAGATGCTCTAATTGTTGTGCCGACACGCACCGGCGAGCAACCTTAACAGCAGTTTTATCACAATCGACAGCCCATATACGGGCTCCGGTCTTCCTGGCAGTTAATAATGCCGTAAAGGGTATTGCCCCGCAGCCAATATTTAAAACTCGATCTTCTGCTGTAATTGCAGCAAGCTCGATTTCATTGTCAATTACCTGCTGATAGTAATTGGCGTATAGGGACACAAGAGTCTTGTTGCCGGCAGCTATTTTTTCCAGGAAAGCGACAAGCATGGGAATTATCTTCATCTAAGAAATCCTCCTTTTACGATAACCAGCATAAACTTCTTTAACCCGGCAACTTGCCTGATAAATATTGTTAGTAAAGGCTAATTTAATGAGGAAATTTTTTCCTGTCTTCCTCTAAAGTGTTAACCTTTTCGGCAACCAGGCTTTCGGCTCCTAAACCGGACCGGGCTTTTCTAATCCTGCTTCCTTCAACATTGAGCACAACATCGCTTTTACCGAAGAGCTTCAGCCAGGCCGGCAGTCTGCGGTAAACCAGGGTGCCACCATCCTTAAGTGATGCCCATGATTGTTCCAAAACTCTTTCTTTGGGACATATATTCAAAGATACCCAGACAGCATCATAGCCTGAGCTGTCAACTTTACAACCATTTTCATGAATAATGCTGATTTGATCGATTAGACCGCTTCTAGCTACCAGCTTTTTTGATATCTCCACGGCCGTGATGTCACAATCACAGGCATGAACCCGGTAACCCCTTTGGGCTAGAAATATCGCCGTATAGGGATAGGCTCCTCCTCCGATATGTAAAACAGAAGCACCCGGCTTCAAAGAGGCTAAGGCAAGTTCTTTAGCCAGCATGTTTCTGTAAAATAAATTGAAATAAAGCTTGGCAAAAATGGTAAACCGGACCGCAAACCTTTCAGCAAGCTGCGATAAGCTAAAGAACGGTGACTTATGGGCAATTAACTTTTTATTTCTTCCAGGTGCAGGGAAAAGACAAACCGATGTTGGTTCATGCTGATTATTATTCATCTTAAACTCCTTTCAAAATCATAAGCTGCTCCCGGCATTGCTGCCTTGGGAGGCAATTTTACCCGGGTCGGTTTTCAAGTTGGCTTCCTGCTTATATGCCAGGTATGCTGCAGCCAGGGCAGAAAGCAGTAAAGGAAACCAGTAAGTGACGAGGCGCGAGAGCAGGGCCACTGTAAGACCTTCCGCCGGGCTGAAACCGTTAAACGAAAACATGAAAACCATTGTTGCTTCAAACGAACCAAGCCCACCCGGCAGCAGAGGGACCATGCTGACCATGTAAGCAGTAAAAGTTATAATTGCAACTGGGAAAAACTCTATCTCCAGTCCAAGCGTCCTGGCGACCAGATAGACTTTAAGCGAATAAGCTATCCAAACCGCTGTTGAAATAGATACAAGGCTGAAGCGCTCCAGAGGATTAGCAATGCTGCGCGAAAAAGAAGCTGCGCGGTTTACAAAAGCGGTTATCTTGCCTGCTTTGTTTTTTAAAGCCAGCAGGCTTACCTCTAATTTACTCATCCTGCTATTACTCTTGTTCCCGGTCAGAGCCCTTTCGGAAACTTGCGAATCAGAACCAGGTGCAGATTCGCCACCTGCCCTGTAGTAAAGTAACGCAATCGCTGTAAAGAACAGAAGCAGGAAAGCAAAAGCGCCAAGAGCCGGGCGCGGCATGCTGTAGTTTAGAAAAGCCGAACCGGTAAAAATAACTACAAGGCAGACAAAAGGCAGCATTGAGTAATACTTAAGGGCAAACAGAATACCGGCAAGACGGTCATAATCAAGCGAACTGTGCCGGCGGAAAAGGTAAACCTTGGCCGCCTCCCCCCCAAGCTTTACCGCCGGGGTAACACTTTCTACATAATTGCCGGCAAGGGTAATAGCCAGAACCAAACCCAGCGATAGTTGCTGTTGTAATTTTTTTAGAAGGAATTGCCATTGGAATGCTGCTGCCAAATGGGTAAGGATCTGCAGTAGCAGCAAAAAGATAAACGTTACAGGATTAACCTGCCTTATTGAAGCAGATATCTCTTCCAACCCCATTATAAAAACTGCAGCGGTGAGAATTGTTATACCAATAATCCACAAGAGGAATTTTTTTAAGGTCAAGGTATTACCTTTCGGTTTTCAGAATTTCAAACTATTTGTTAGCCTTTACTAACTTACGGCTCTAAAAAAAGCTTCACCTATTTACTACAATCATTAAAGTATACTAAGATTATTACTATTATTGTTAGATATTACTAGCTTATATTTAACTATATAAAGCGTATCCTGTCAAGTATTTTAATCAAAAATCACAAAAACCATGCCATGAAAAAAGGTTGACTCTAACATAATGTCAGGTTATACACTAATAATGAGCTCAAAATACATGGCCATGTGTGTAAGGAGAGACTAGTGCTTAGAATAGGTGAATTCTCCAAGTTGTCATTAGTGAGCGTGAGGATGCTTAGACATTACGAAAAGCTGGGGCTGTAGCTTCCGGAAAAAGTTGATTCTTTTAGAAGGCGGTTGAATGGCAGACATATGAAACATCACCCAGCTTCTCTCTATTACAGAGGTTCCACCCTTGTGATCCCTTCCAAACTGTCAAAATCGCTATCATAACTATATATAGTGTTAATACCCTGAGCCTCCATCATAACCGCATTGTAGATGTCTATATAATCAATACCAGAGGAGACAAAAAACTCCATTATAGTAGGAAAGTATTTTTTCGACGGAAAATTAAGACCTTTGATCATTGCCAGAGGTATGACCAGTTCACTTATCTCTGATGGACTCAAGTTATAAATTTTTGGAGATTGCAGAATCCATATCAACTCGGCAAAAACGATATCGGTAGTGTAGAGCTTGATTTTGCCTTCCGATGCTTGAATGAGAAGATTTCTGCAGGCTTCTGCCTTCTGTGGGTCATTCTTGGTTAGAAAACGCAGAAAGATGTTAGTGTCTATAAAATGCATTACTTACTCCTTTTCAAATCTTTTTTCTACCGCCCAGGCTTGGGCTGACTTCCTGTGTTCCTCATGAGTCCCTTTTGGTTTTC
>PWUG01000216.1 GCA_003562605.1 Syntrophomonadaceae bacterium
CCTTCGCCTCTTCAGCCACGCTCTTCATCTCCTCAAGCATGCGGAGATTGTGCTGTGCCAAATATTTTCCTGTCAGATTCCCTCCTTCTTTCTGCATTTGCTGAATTTTTCCTTCGATTACCGTCAGCCTGCGGTAGATCTCTCCAAAGTCAACGGTTTCGTCCAGATATTCTTCCGAATACAACCCACTGTTCGCCGCCCTGAACATCACTTTCTGCGGGATGTCGAGCTCTTCGGCGAGCCTGGCCAGTATTGGCTCGGATGGGGGCTCTTTTGTCCCCGACTCGATCTGTACAAGATAGGGCCTTGATATGCCGACTTTTTGGGCCAGCGCGGTTGCCTGGATGCCCTTTGCGAGCCGGTGTTTTCTAAGATAATCTCCGAATTTCATAGACATCTTCCTTTCAATGAGAAGCAAGTGGTCGTAATGGGCGTGTGCCTAAGAACATCATATCATAAAAGTGATAACCTGTAAAGATATAATCTTCATAAGTTACTATTTGTGCTTGGTTGCAATCGCTCTTCGTATAAGAGCTTTCGACAACCGAATAGAAGTAGGCGGTGGCAAAAAAATGGCCGCCAGCTTTATACCTGGCGGCTTTATTGTTGGTGCGCCCGGCATGGGCGACATCTTGGCGGTGAAAGTCCGCTGTGGGGGCTGACGGCCCCAACCACTAGCCGAAGGCAGGGGTGTCCACCGCGAGGTGGAATCTGAAGGAAGCCGGAGGCAAAATCCTGGCCCGATGACATATGCAGGGGCTTCTCTTCTCCTCCCGGGGGTCTCTAACACTCAAACCTACTCCTGGTGTTTACTACCTTTAGTCTGCCGGGTCTCATAAAGCCAGGAATGCCTCTGGGAATAATACCAGTACCGAAAACAAGAACTGAACTGATGCAGGCTACTGTGAGGCGCAGGAGGGCCTATTTGGGGTGCGGGCAATACCTAAATTGCCCCGATGTTTTTAAGCCCCTCACGGGCGCCTGCGTTGGCCTGGCGTATTTCTTTTATGTTTTTTACACTGGTTTTCTGCTGGGAACGACCTTTACCCTGTTCACGTAATTGTGGTATATGGGAAGTTTGCTTTAGATAAGGCTATCTAAATGTTTTTGTTTATTTAAAAGCCATACGAACAGCTACATAAGATTTTATAAGGTATAACTGATGGGATTAAAGTCGATCCAGTGAACTGTTGCAACGGAATAACTGATTGATCCCAGCGGTATACACACCAATTTGATTATTATGGGGCCAGCCCTATAAATGGACATACAAAGGCTTGTGCAAAAACGTTTATATAATTGCAAAGTTTTTGTTTATTATCTTTCTCGGGCAGGGATTCTCAACAAGCTTGTAGAAATAGTAGTTCCTCACATTTTTAATAAGCACTTCTTCAGGCGACCCCCCAAAAAAGAGGGCCGCTTTCGTAATAATAAGCAAGGGATAGGCTCTCATATGGGACAAAAGGGGGGAAATAGACCGGCCTCTTCCCTGAATCCAACAGAAAGGAGGTTACGCTGATGCGCAAAATACCTGTTCTTCTCATGGTGCTGCTTGTCTCAATGCTCCTGCTTATTTCTTTCCAGGTCATTGCTGGAGCCGAAGAAAGCCCGCCGGAAGTTGGGATTGACAATCTTGATCAATCCATCGGAGATGTCGTTACTGTAAAAGGCACCATCACCTGGGTGAATGGAAATGAATTTTTGCTTGAAGACTCAATTATAATCGATTGTGGCCCTCCCTGGTTCCACACCATTGAGATCGAAGACGGGGTGGAAGTAACGGTGACAGGTCAGGTGGGTTATGCAGGTCCTCCCTGGGCCGAAACAGACCAACTGGAAATTGACGCTTGTGTAATTATACAGGGTGACAAAACAATTGAAATTCGTGGCTGCGACTTTGATGAACCGCCTGCCTGGGCCGGCGGCCCTTTCAGGCACTTCAATGCAGGACCGCCCTGGAAACAAGACGGCGATGATGCAGGGCCTCCCTGGACTAGAAATGATAACGGTGCAGGGCCTCCCTGGACCAGGAATGGCGGTAATGCAGGTCCTCCCTGGCTGCGCCAATAATGTGTCTATGAGGTGTTGCGGATGTTTGCACCAACCGCTAAAGCATTATAATTGTACAATATCTTGTGTATGGAAAATGTCAAAAGCCCCCTGGAAGCCTAATTCTGGGGGCTTTTTGTAGTACGCCCGGCATGAACGACATCTTGGTACTGAAAGTCCGCTGTGGGCCTGGAAGTAGGGGCCATTAGCCAAAGGCAAGGGCGTCTGTTGCGAGACAGGGTCTGAAGGAAGCTGGAGGCAAAGTCTTGACCTGATGAACAAGAACCACACAAGAGGCTGTCTGGGGCGGACGTTTTAAGCGCAGCCGACAGCGCGGGCCCCACAGCTTGGTCGTCTCGTTTAAGGCCGCACACTACGAAGGCTTTAGCAAGCGACCCGGAAAGCCATGCTGTTAGCCTCAAAGCCTGCAGCGCCTCATCTATTTTCGGCAGCTGCGCGATAACTCTCACCCCTTTCCGCTCTGCTGGGTTTGAAAGTATGGGTTTGCGATCTTTTCCCGCAGCCGGGGCAGTCCACGACCGGCTCTTCTTTTGTCCCAAAAGCGCTGTAGAACTTGCGGTCGCAGTAGGGGCACAGCCAATCACTTGCCATCTCTAAGCCCTTGGAAAGACCCGCCTTTTCCGGGTGCTTATGGCCGATACTTTTTTACTGCAGTTCTCACAGTTCTTTTTCTTCAGAATGCTGCCCTCGCCGTTGCCTCTGCTTTTGCTCATTTTATTTTCCTCCCTTCGATCCACGCAAGGAACGCATCACGCGGTATAATAATCCTTGAGCCTATAATAATTGAAGGGCAACCTTCGAACTTCACCAGTTGATACGCTTTCCAGGTACTAATACGCATCAACTTTGCCATCTCCTGCACGGTCATCATGAACGGCACGTCTTCTAGAGTTGTATACACTTTTATTATCCCTCCAGGGCAATTAATGAATTCATGAGCATCACCTCCTTGAGCGGATGTCCCAAAGAATGGCGGTTATTATTCTTTACTTGAGCGATTGGTTCCTACTGACTGTTCAACTTTTTCTTCAATCCACTTTTCCAGATCGCTCAGACGTACTCTGATACAACCGTCAATTTTTACAACTGGTATCTTCTTTTCTTTTGCCAGCTCATGTACCTTGCTCCGTCCGATATTGAGCCGTTCTGCTACATCTGATACTTTCAACAGGGTTTCAGTGGTCATTTGCCTTTAAGACTCTCCTTACGTGATAATATTATTATCATCTATTATAATACACTATACGTGATGTTGCAAGGGGAGAAAAAGTGGTTTATAATAGATCGTGATAGGGAGGGATTGATATGACGATGGGAGAACGTTTGAAGTTTTTGAGACAAGCCAGGGGTTTAAAACAAAAAGAGGTAGCCACTTCTCTAGGTCTTACACAGTCCAGCGTCGCGAATTATGAAACAAATTTCCGCAAGCCACCATATGATGCGTTGATTAAGCTGGCTGACTTTTATGGTGTCGCTACAGACTTTATCCTGCGAGGTACGGTGCCTTTTACCCAAGGTGAGAGTAAAACTGATATAAGAGAGATTCCTGTGGTACGGAGAATGTCTGTCGATGAACGAGATCGCCGACACATTTTCAAAGCGATAAGCCATTATGAGCCGGTCTTGCTGGAGCCGGAAGATAAGGCAAACTACTTTTACTACCCCGCAGGGGAAAACACTTGGATGGTGCAAGGCACTGCTCATGAGGCCAAGCTATTAGTAAAAGAGCATACCGTGCTCTCTGATGGGAGCATGATCTTGGGAATATGGGCAGCAGAGGAGCTAATTGTTCTCGGGCGGTATTTTGAACAAGGCGATATGGCTGTGATACAACCGTGGGGTATCCAACAACGGCCTTACATTTTGGATAAAGAAGAGATGGAAAAGAAGTTGGTGCTTGTAGGAATAGTGATCTCTGTAGAATTTCATTTGGATAAAGAAACGGCGCAGGAAGAACAAAGCGGAGCCAGCTTTGGAAAAGTGAGGTAGTGCTTCGAATTTTTTTTCCTGCTCAGTGAAAAAGAACGAATAGAGAGGTAAAGAGTAAAGGAAGCCAAGTTATCGCACAAAAAAGAGCCCTGGCAGTATCCAGAACATCCGATATTATAAGGGCGCAAGGGCGCTTCATTTCATACCATAAAAGGAGCATATTCATGATCCACACTTTTGAGCTTCAATGGATGATCGCTAACCACAAGAATGCCTCACGATTAGCCCGTGACCTGTTTGATGGAGATCTTAACAATGGACTAGCTTCCTGTCAGTTCCATGAGGACTACCCAGGCCTCCATGAAATAACGATGCGCCATTTGGGGGAAGAGTATTATACAGTGACTCTTGCTGTCGAACCCCAGGCTCTCATAGAAAATAACTATACCATTTCTCTTTTTGATGCATCTGCCATGTCTAAGAGGGAATTGCAAAGGGCCTTTTCCAGCGCGATTGATGAGATAGCTGATAGAGCTTTGCCCCGTGACATGAACAGGTGGTATACAAAGCGTATTGACTATGCCATGAACCTGCACTGTAATCATGTCGAGCGGTATATCCAGTTGGCCAAAAAGGGCCGGGATCCTTACCGCTACGAGGAAAAAAGGAACTGGGCGGGAAGCTCGTATAGGCAGTGTAAATCAACCCGGCTGAACTATTACGATAAAGCAGATCAGGTCAGCAAGTCCTATGGTCACATGCCTAAAGTGCAGCTGCAGCTTCTACAGGAAGCTGAGGGTGTGTTGCGCATAGAAATACAGTGCCGTGAGTATAGCAAGCTCCAGAACCTAAAAAAGAAGCACAGGTTGCCGGATATGAAGATCTCGTCATTTCTGGACCCTAAGGTCGCCAGTCAAGTTATCCAGGGTTATTACGAAAAGGTTATCGGCTACGGAGATTATTACAGTTTATCAGAGGCCTGGAAGCTTATAGAAAGCACGAGCTGGCGTAGAAATAAGAAAAACAACATCTACAACTGGCTGCGCCTTATTGCCCAGGCCAGAAGCATTTCCAAGGCTCGTGAGCAGTTTGTGCAGGGCACCAGGCTGAAGAATACAGGAATAACAGTGCAGGGCAGTCAAAACACTTTTAGAAACTATGTCAGAGCATGCCAGAGCATCAACCTTAATCCCGTTACAATTCCCCGGAAATGGAAGGTATCTAGTATGCAAAATCCTTTTAGGGTGTGAAGAGGCTAAAGCATCCCATTTAAGGAGTGATATGTTCAAAATAACTTCTCTCCTGCCCGCAAATAAAAATGGTAACAGGGCAACTAGTGTATATTAAAAACCGAGTTATCGAACTGACTTACCAGGCATTGGAAGAAGCAGAAAAACTCTATTAACTGCCTGGAGAAAGCTTTGTACAGACGAACCCCCGTGAGCGAGAATGGCGCCCGGGGGTTCTTTGAATCTATTTTGGACGTACACATATTCACCCTACTTGAAGATTAGAGGACCTGATGCCCCCTTCGTGAGCGGGTTCGGAAACGATGAATGCGCTCCCACTTTTCTTAATATCCAAACCGCTCTTCCGGAGGCAGCTGCTCCTGATAAGTCAGGATATCTTCGACTTCATCAAGGGTCAAATCGGCGCTTTCACCCCAAAGAATATAATTGTTGCTGGAAACAATCATGTAAAGGCCAAAGTCGTTGTTATGAGGTATTCTTGTTCTTGATTTATGGAGCCTCAACCCCAGCTTGCTTGCCTTTCTGCGCATACGACTCTCCCTAGCTTTTTCTTCCTTTTGAAGCAGTTGGGGCCTCAAAAGCTGATACTTCTTCACAGTGTCATCTGGGCATCTCCTCCTGTAATTTATTGTTTGTTGGCGCCATCCTACTTAACAATTATCTATCCCCCGGTCTATGCCTTTTTTTGTCTCGGGTCACCTCCCGATCTAGTGCGAGGAATAATCCATCACCCGATGAACAAGAATTACAAAAGAAACTTTCTGGAGCGGATGATCTTGAGCGCAGCCGGTAAGGGCCCTACCAGTCAAGCCATCTCGTTTATGGCGGTATATCACGAGGGCTGTGGAAGGGGCAGCCCAGGGAGCCATCTTGTTGACCTCAAAGCCTGCAGCGTTCCGGCTATTTTTGGCAGTCTCGCAATAACCATTTATCCTTTTCTGTCACATTTTCCTTCTCACATAGTTAATAGTTAGGGTTTGCAACCTTCTCCCCGCATCTGGCACAGACAATAATCGGCTTTTCCCTAGATGTAAACGCGCGGTAGAATTTGCGATCACAGTAGGGGCAGAGCCAATCACTTGCCCTACGCGCCCAGCCTTTTTCATTCTTGCTTGTTGGACGGCCGCCCAGCCCTTCAATATTTTTCTTTTCTCCTGCCTCATTATTATCCTTCGACAAGTCCTTGGAAGGAGCCACTTTTTCCGGGTGCTCATGGCCGAGTTTGTGGCG
>PWUG01000154.1 GCA_003562605.1 Syntrophomonadaceae bacterium
ACCTGGGCATTTTGGAAGGAATTACCCGTGAAGTCGTTTTAGAGCTTGCTGAAAAGGAAGGGATTCAGGTCGCAGAAGAGCCTTTTACCCGCCATGACCTTTATGTGGCCGATGAATGTTTTCTTACCGGAACTGCGGCAGAGGTGATTCCGGTTATTGAAGTGGATATGCGCATAATCGGCAGTGGCAAGCCGGGTCCGATTACCCGCCGCCTGATGGAAAAGTTCCGTGAACTGACCCAAAACGAAGGAATGCCTCTGGGGTAACGGTAAAGCAGAATTTAGAAATCAAGAATAGGTTATCCAGAATGAAGAATTAAGGGAAGTGTTTAAGGAAAAACATGGGAACAGGAGGGGGTTTTATTTAATGCGCAGCCATAAAGTAACTTCGGGTGTTGACCGGGCTCCTCATCGTTCACTTTTCCGTGCATCGGGTTTCCACCCTGAAGAACTGAAACGCCCACTGATCGGGATTGTCAATTCGGCCAACGAAATTGTGCCCGGCCACATTCACCTTGACAGCATCGCCGATGCGGTCAAAGCAGGGGTGCGCCTGGGAGGCGGGACCCCGATTGAATTTTCGACAATTGCTGTTTGTGACGGCATTGCCATGAATCATGCGGGCATGCATTATTCGCTGCCCAGCCGTGAAGTGGTCGCCGACAGCGTAGAAATAATGGTAGAGGCGCACTGTTTCGATGCGCTGGTATTAATAACCAATTGCGACAAAATAACACCCGGGATGATGATGGCGGCTGCCAGGTTAAACCTGCCGGCAATCATTGTCAGCGGGGGCCCCATGCTGGCCGGTGAGCAAAAAGGCAAAAAGATCGACTTAAGCAGTGTTTTTGAAGGCGTCGGGGCCGTCAGGTCGGGTCGGATGCCGGAAGAAGAATTGGAAGAGATGGAAACCAGGGCCTGCCCCGGTTGTGGCTCCTGTGCCGGTATGTTTACGGCCAATTCGATGAATTGTATGGCCGAAGCACTGGGCCTTGCCCTTCCGGGCAACGGCACCATTCCTGCCGTCAGCGCCGGGCGAATACTGTTGGCCAAGGAAGCAGGTATGCAGATTATGAATTTAATACGTGAAGGCGTTAATGTTGATAAAATACTGGTCCCCGAAGCTTTTGATAATGCCCTGGCTGTCGATATGGCCCTGGGCTGTTCGACAAATACACTCCTTCACCTTACTGCCCTTGCTCATGAGTGCGGACTTAAATTGGATTTAAACAGGGTTAATGAAATCAGTGAGCGCACTCCACAGCTCTGCCTGCTCAGCCCCGCCGGACCCGATCGAATCGAAGATCTGGACAGGGCGGGTGGTGTTCCGGCAGTCATGAGAGAGCTTATGAAAGCTAACTTGCTAAATAACGAGCTGATTACGGTGACCGGAAAAAAAGTTGCCGACAATCTTTCAGGGGCAGAAGTTATCGATCGGAAAATAATTCGTTCCACAGCAGAACCATACCGGCCGCAGGGCGGCCTGGCGGTTCTTTTTGGCAACCTTGCCCCTGAAGGAGCTGTGGTCAAGCAGGGCGCGGTCTCGGAAACGATGCAGCATTTCACAGGCACTGCGAGGGTCTTTGACAGTGAAGAAGAAACTGTAGCAGCAATTAACAGAGGCATTGTTACGGAAGGCAGCGTTGTCGTAATTCGTTACGAAGGCCCGCGTGGAGGGCCGGGTATGCGGGAAATGCTTGCTCCTACATCTGTTCTGGCCGGTATGGGCCTTGATGAAAAAGTAGCCCTGATTACCGACGGCCGCTTCTCCGGAGCGACCAGGGGTGCTTCTATTGGTCATGTATCCCCGGAAGCTGCTTCCGGAGGATTAATAGGCCTGGTCAAAGATGGCGATCAAATAACTATCGATATTCCAAAACATTCAATCGAACTGGAAGTTTCAGAGGAAGAGTTAAAGGAGCGTAGGAATGCCTGGCAGCGGCCGGAACCGAAAATAAACCGGGGCTACCTGAAGCGTTATGCAAGACAGGTTTCTTCAGCGGGAAGCGGCGCTGTCCTGGATGACGAAGTGGAAGCAGAAAAAGGTGATCTAAAATGAAAAAAAAGATGATTAAAGGGTCAGCGATGATTTTGGCTGCCCTTGAAAAAGAAGATGTCGAAATTATTTTCGGCTTTCCCGGAGGAGCTGTCCTGCCGCTTTATAACCAGCTCTACGATGCTCCTATTAAACACCTGCTGGTAAGGCATGAGCAGGCCGCCGTACACGCTGCTGACGGCTATGCGCGGGTTAGCGGACGACCGGGTGTGGTTTTTGCCACTTCCGGACCCGGAGCAACAAACCTGGTTACCGGGATCGCCAATGCCTACATGGACTCGGTGCCCCTGGTCCTGATAACAGGCCAGGTAGCAAGCAGTTTCATTGGCACCGATGCATTTCAGGAAGCCGACATTACAGGAATTACACTTCCGATAACCAAGCATAATTACCTCGTAAAGAATATTGAAGACCTGCCGGGAATACTTGCAGAAGCATTTTACCTGGCTTCAACCGGACGACGTGGTCCGGTACTGATCGATGTTCCAAAAGATATTTTTGATCAGGAAGCGCAGTTTTCCTACAACAAAAAATGTGAAGTTCCGGGCTACAAACCGACTTACGAAGGTCATGCCGGACAGGTCAGCAGGGCAGTTAAAGCAATTCGTGATGCCAAAAAGCCGGTTATCTTCGGAGGTGGAGGTTTAATCAGATCCGGAGCGTCAGAAGCCCTGAAGGAACTGGCTGAAAAAGCGTGTATACCGGTTATCCTTTCTTTAATGGGCCTGGGGGCTTACCCGGGCGACAGGGAACTGTTTCTCGGTATGCCGGGCATGCATGGGAGTGTCACAGCTAACTATGCCCTGACTGAGGCTGATTTAATAATTGCAACCGGGGTCCGTTTTGACGATCGTGTAACAGGCAAGCTCGAGTCTTTTGCCCAAAATGCAAAAATAATTCATATTGATATTGACCCGGCGGAGATTGGTAAAAATGTCAAGATTGATGTTCCTATCGTTGGTGACGTCAGGCTGGTTTTAGAAGAGTTAATAAGAAAATTGCGACCGGGAAATACCGTAAAATGGCTGCAGCAAATTGCCTCATGGCAGGAAAAATTTCCTATGCCGGTCGGTTCTCCGGATTTAAAAAGCTATCTGAAACCCCAGTTTGTAATCAGGGAACTAAGCCGTATCAGCAAAAAAAATACGATTGTTGCCACAGATGTGGGCCAGCACCAGATGTGGGCAGCTCAGCATTTTACAGTTTATGAACCGCGCACCTTCATTACCTCCGGCGGTTTGGGAACAATGGGCTACGGCTTCCCGGCGGCAATCGGTGCAAAATTGGCTTCTCCGGACAAAAAAGTGATCTGTATCAGTGGGGACGGCAGTTTCCAGATGAATATCCAGGAGCTTGCTACTGCTGTTAATAATAAAATCGATATAACAATAGCACTGATCAACAACGGCTATCTCGGGATGGTCCGCCAGTGGCAGGATATTTTTTATAACAAACGCTATTCCCACACCGCCATGGATACAAGCCCCGATTTTGTTAAAGTAGCAGAAGCATATGGAGCCAGGGGCCTTCGCGCTGCCGATGAAAAAGAAGCAACAGCGGCGATTAAGCAGGCGATGACTGAGAAGGGGCCGGTCTTGATTGATTTTATAGTTGACCCCGAAGAGAATGTGTATCCCATGGTAGCTCCGAATCGTCCTATAAATGAAATTATAGTCGGGAGTGATCAATTGTGAAACATATTCTGGCCGTTATTGTTGAAAATAAGCCCGGAGCTTTAACCCGGGTATCGGGGCTATTCAGCCGCCGTGGTTTTAATATTGAAAACATTGCCGTCGGTGAAACAATGACCCCGGGTATCTCCCGAATGACGATTACCGTAGAAGGCAGTGAACTTTTAATTGAACAGGTTATGAAGCAGCTTCACAAACTGATTAACGTAATCAAGGTTAGCAACCTTTCCAGCGAGCCTTCGGTAATGCGTGAACTGATGCTGCTTAAAGTTAATGCTGAAACCGGCAGTCGCAGCGATATACAGCAGATCGTGGAAACCTTCCGCGGTAAAGTGGTTGATGTTTCACCCGACTCGATGATAATAGAAGTTACCGGAAACGATGACAAGCTGGAAGCGATCAAACTACTGCTTCAACATTTCGGGATCAAAGAGGTTGTTCGTACCGGTAAGGTTGCCCTGCTGCGCGGTTCAAAAGTAACCAAAGAGAGCTAAATAATAGAGTTAAGGGCAGGCATCGGAACTATAAGCTCAGAATTTTACAGAATGGCAAAGGAAGTAATAAGAGGCTCCCAGCCCTTTGGCGGGATTTTTTAAAATAACTGAAAGACGGTGGATAATGGTAAAAAGCAATGGGTCGACTATGGTGGAAAAAATACTGGCGGCCAGAGCCGGCAGGGCAGAAGTAATGCCGGGAGACCTGGTTAACGTCCAGGTTGACCTGGCTCTGGGCAACGACATTACTGCACCGGTGGCTATCAGGGAGTTTGAGCGTTTTGGTTTGGACCGGGTTTTTGATCCTGATAAAATTATCCTCGTTCCCGATCATTTCACGCCAAACAAAGATATTGCAGCGGCAGAGCAGGCCATGGTTTTGCGCCGCTTTGCCAGGAAGTACGGAATAAAGCATTACTACGAAGTGGGCCGAATGGGCATAGAACATGCTCTCCTTCCGGAGCAGGGCCTGGTGCGTCCCGGGATGGTTATTATCGGGGCAGATTCACACACCTGCACTTACGGGGCTCTCGGGGCTTTTGCAACCGGTGTAGGCAGTACAGACCTTGCTGCTGCTATGGCTATCGGCGAAGCCTGGTTTAAAGTCCCACCGACGGTTCGCTTCGAGTATGAAGGGTTACTGCCTGAATGGGTCGGTGGCAAGGACTTGATTTTATATACTATTGGCCGAATTGGTGTTGACGGGGCCCGTTACCGGGCCATGGAATTTGCCGGTTCTGTTATTGAAGAGCTTTCAATGGACGGGCGCCTGACCATGACTAATATGGCAATTGAAGCAGGTGGCAAATGCGGGTACGTCCAGCCTGACGAAATCACTTTCGATTATCTTAAAGGCAGGACTACTCTTCCATATGAAGTTTTTTACAGTGATGATGATGCCCGCTACGAGCAGACATTTAATTTTGATATAAGTGATATGGAACCGCAAATCGCTTTTCCCCCTTCCCCCGACAATGTTCGCGCGCTGTCGGAAGCATCAGGAATAGAACTTCAGCAGGTGGTAATCGGCTCCTGCACCAACGGGCGAATTGAAGATTTACGTATTGCAGCATCTGTTATCAAAGGTAAAAGAGTTCACCCCAGGGTCAGACTGCTTATTATTCCCGCCACGCAGCAGATTTATCGCCAGGCCCTGGAAGAGGGTCTGCTGGCGGCTTTCATCGATGCCGAAGCAGCGGTTAGCACTCCCACTTGTGGCCCCTGTCTCGGCGGACACATGGGTATCCTTGCCCGTGGAGAAAAAGCGCTGGCAACCACAAACCGGAATTTCATCGGCCGGATGGGCCACCCTGAAAGCGAAGTCTATTTATGCGGCCCTGCCGTTGCCGCCGCTTCAGCAGTAGCAGGGGAAATAGTCCACCCGGAGGAGGTTGTATCATGATCATTGAAGGCAGAATATGGATTTTTGGTGATAATATTGATACTGATGCAATCATCGCTGCCCGTTACTTAAGCATTGTAGAGCCGAGTGAGTTGGCGAAACACCTGATGGAAGATATTAAACCGGATTTTCCGGGCCTTGTACAACCTGGTGATATAATTGTGGCAGGCAGTAATTTTGGCTGCGGCAGCTCGCGTGAGCATGCCCCTCTGGCTATTAAGGGTGCCGGTATTTCCTGTGTTATTGCCCTTAGTTTTGCCCGGATATTTTACCGCAACGCTATAAATATCGGACTGCCGATTCTTGAATGCCACGATGATCTGACTAACCTTTCATCGGGAGCAGATCAACTGCAGGTGAACCTTGAGAAGGGGTTAATCACACATCTTCAGAGCGGCTGTACATACCAGGCAGCTCCTTTCCCTCCTTTTATGCAAGAGATTATCAGCCGTGGCGGTTTGGTGGAATATGTCAAGGCACGCCTTGATCTCCGGCAGTAAAGGTTTTTTCTATTTGCATTTTTTAATTGATAATGGTAGTGTAAATTGATCATTCGGTTATAATACTTCTAACCGGTTCGGATGGCTGGTTGGGTGATATTGAGGAGGCATATGCATGAAGAAGTACACCAGCGAAAATATTCGCAACGTAGCATTAATATCCCATGGCGGTGCCGGTAAAACTTCCCTTACCGAAGCGCTGCTTTTTACATCGGGGGCGGTTAACCGACTGGGGAAAATTGAATCAGGCAACACAACCACCGATTTTGATCCCGATGAAATCAAAAAGCAGGTTACAATCAATGTCGGCCTTGCTCCTCTCGAGTGGAGTGGTGTAAAAATTAACCTGCTGGATACCCCGGGATATTTTGACTTTATCGGGGATGTTCTCGGGGCGCTTAGGGTCGCGGACAGTGTGGTCGCAGTGGTGTGTGCTGTTTCCGGCGTGGAAGTTGGAACAGAAAAAGTTTGGGGTTATGCCGATGATTTCAACCTGCCCCGTTTTGTTGCCATCAATAAACTTGATCGTGAGAACGCCAATTATGAAGGCACCCTCGAACAGCTGAGAACTCATTTCGGCCTGAGCGTTGCACCACTGCAGATGCCTATCGGCAAAGAAGCCGACTTTAAAGGTGTTGTAGACCTGATTCGGCAAAAAGCAATTTTATTTTCTGATGACGGGATGAAGGTTACAGAAGAAGATATTCCCGAAGACTTGAGCAAAATGGCCCGGGATTTAAGAGAAAAATTAATCGAAGCTGTAGCTGAAGCAGACGATACCCTTTTGGAAAAATATCTTGAAGGCGAAGCTTTAAGCGACGCCGAGGTTGACGAAGGCCTCCGCCAGGGTGTTCTTACGGGTAAAATAATCCCTGTTCTCTGCTGTGCCGGAACCAGGAATTTCGGAACTCAGCCCATGCTCGACCTGATTAAGAGCTACCTCCCTTCTCCTCTCGACCAAGAAGAGCTCAAAGGCCACCTCCCGGGAAGCGATGAAGAAGTAGTCAGGAAGCTGAGCCCCGATGAACCTCTCTCTGCTTTTGTATTTAAGACCCTGGCCGACCCTTACGTTGGGCGGATTAATTATTTTCGGGTATACTCGGGAATGGTCAAACCCGACAGCCAGATTTACAACTCAACCAAAGATATCACTGAACGCTTCGGACAGGTTTTCTCGATGCGCGGTAAAAACCAGATAACGATGGAGGAAGTTGTTACCGGTGATATTGCCTGTGTGGCCAAATTGCAGGAAACCGCTACGGGCGACACCCTTTGCAATAGCAATTCACCGATTGTATTTCCCGCACTTGATTTCCCTGATCCGGTTATATCTTTTGCCGTTGAACCGAAAACCAAGGGTGATGAAGATAAAGTCAGCAGTGGCCTGGCTCGTTTTTTGGAAGAAGATCCTACTTTTAAATTGGAAAGAAGAGCAGAAACCAAGCAGACAGTTATTTCCGGCCTTGGAGAGCTGCACCTTGACATAATTGTCAGCCGCCTGTCTCAGAAGTTCGGCGTCGATGTCGGGCTATCCACACCGAAGGTGCCTTATAAAGAGACCATCAAGGGGCAAACCAAAGTTGAAGGCAAACATAAGAAACAATCCGGCGGTCGTGGCCAGTTCGGGCATGTCTATTTAGAGCTCGAGCCTGCCGAAACGGGACAGGGCCTGGTTTTTGAGAACAAAATTTTCGGTGGATCCGTTCCGAGACAGTATGTACCGGCAGTTGAAAAAGGCGTAATTGAGGCAATGGAAGAAGGTGTAGTTGCCGGTTACCCGGTTGTAGATGTAGTAGTCAGGCTTGTTGACGGTTCCTATCACACCGTTGACTCTTCCGAGATGGCCTTTAAAATTGCTGCATCCCAGGCTTTTAAAAAAGGAATGGAACAAGCCGGGGCAGTATTGATGGAGCCTATAATGGATATTGAAGTTGTCGTTCCGGAAGCGTTCATGGGCGATATCATGGGCGACTTAAACAGCAAAAGAGGGCGTATACAGGGTATGGAGCCTGAAGATGGCCTGCAGAAAATCCGGGCCCAGGTGCCGATGGCTGAAATGTTCAAGTATTCGATCGACCTGCGTTCAATGACACAGGGGCGGGGCTTTTTCTCCATGGATTTTTCACATTATGAAGAGGTCCCCCACCAGGTGGCCGAGCAGGTTATTGCTGTAGAAAAAGCTGCAAAGGAAGAAGAAGCATAAATTCAGCACACTGAACAGCAAGACTAATATAAAGGGCGACCTGAAACGGTCGCCCCTTTTAGTAGTTGCGGCTAAGAATGCGGCGCAGCTTGCCTGCTGCCTTGCCGAAAATTAAGCGTGTAAATGAAAGTAGCGGTTTTATGTCGTCTGCAGCCCAGATGGCGTGCGCTTTACGGTGTGAAAGCCATGGTTTTACTACCTGCCCGACATTTAGCTGTCTCCTTTTCAGGTACGCAGCTATACTGATTGTATCCTCGTAAGCATGCCAGAAAGCCCAGGGCTTCTCATCTTTGAGGTGGAAGTCGGGCAGTGGGTTACCGGTTAAATCCTTATACATGATATAAGCAAATTCAACACCGCACTTGTCAAAAAGGACATTCAGGGTGCTTAGACGGGCATTAATTTCAATCAGGTAATACTTGCCCGTAGAAGGATGTTTTTTAAATTCAATTTCGCCATAGCCGCGATAACCAAGACGCTTGATGTAATCCAATCCCAGCTCGACCAGTTCCCGGTCATAGAGGTGATGGGTCAGGGTTGATGAACCGAAATTTATTGGGAACTGGCGCAGTTTTTGGGCGCTGAAGGTGTGAGTTACCCTGCCCTGCCGATCCACGTAGGCATCGAAGACATACATCTGATCGTCAAAGCCGGGGATAATCTCCTGAACCATTACTTCGAGTTCACTTGCACGTGCTTTCTCCAACGCGGATATAAGCCCGGCTTTATTTTCGGCGAGAAGACACTTTTGGCGGAAGATCTTTACAAATTTATGTGAAAGAGCCGGCTTGATTATACAGGGATAATGAATATCCCTGGCGATTACATTAAGGTCACTGTTTTGATCGACAATATAAGTCTGCGGTATATTCAGATCATGCTCCGCTGCGAGTAAGGCAAGGCCTTTTTTATCGATAATTTTCTCCAACAGACCGGCTTCGTTATCGGGAAAGATGTAATAACCGGACAGTTGATCAGCATAGCGTGATACGAGCAAGGCGTAATTGTCGGCAGTGGCCATCAGGACGGGCCGCGCAGAAAATTCTTTGCCCAGTTCGATTAGAAAAGCAGCCAGACCGTTTTCATCGGTATTAACGTTGGGGCAGAGTATTTTACGGGTTACATAGCGCGACGATAGAGCGTAAGCCGTGGGAAAATGGTAATCAAGGGCATATACCGGAATGCCCCTGCGGCCGAGAGTGCGAATGGCTCCCAGGGCTGTGTAAAAGTTCGCCCCTAATAATACAACAGGTGTTTGCATCTTCACGGGCCCTTTCCAACAGCGATTATAATGCAACTTTATATTGTCCGGGCCGTTTTTGCAACAGGTTCCATGCAACTTAGAGTGTTTGGCAGGTATGATATAATACAGAAAACTAAAATAGCCAATATTAGTATTACAAGCCATGTATTATCGATCTGAAAGCGCAGGTCGGTGGAGTTGATTATTAATGAAACGCAAACAGGTTGCGGTTGTATTCGGAGGTCGTTCCGGTGAGCATGTGGTATCTCTAAGGTCAGCGGTTTCGATCATTGAGGCAATAGATTCAGAACTATATGAAGTTATTTCGGTCGGCATTACCAGGGAAGGCACCTGGCTAACCGGCCCTGATGCCTGGTTGTCTCTATGGGAGAAACGTCCGCCTCGCGAGGCGAACCGAGCTGTTTTATTAACCGATCCCAGCCGCCCCGGCTTGCTTGTACAATCCGGCGATTCACCAACAGATTGGCGCTACCAGCCAATCGACATTGTTTTCCCCGTTTTGCACGGCACTTATGGTGAAGACGGAGCTATACAGGGGCTTTTTGAAATGGCCGGTCTTCCTTACGTCGGTTCAGGCGTGCTTGCTTCAAGCTCAGGTATGGATAAAGCTGTTATGAAAGTCCTGTTCCGGCAGCAAGGTTTACCGGTGGCCCCTTATATCCATTTCTACCGCTGGCAGTGGAGAGACCAGGAAAAGCGGTTGGAGAGCCGGATCAGCGAGGAGTTGAGCTTCCCCTGTTTTGTGAAACCGGCAAACCTGGGATCCAGCGTTGGCATCAACAAGGTCCGTTCTTTAGAAACTTTGGCGGCAGCAATTGAGGAAGCGCTGCTATATGATGAAAAAGTAATTGTGGAGAAGTTTGTCCAGGGGCGAGAGATCGAATGTGCCGTTTTGGGCGACGTCGAGGCGGAAGCTTCCCGGCCCGGAGAAGTAATTCCCTGCAATGAGTTCTATGATTACCGGGCTAAGTATATTGATGATCGTTCCAACCTTATTATCCCGGTTGAACTGGAGCCAGAGATGGAAAATAGGATTATGAGCTATTCAATCGAAGCTTTTCGGGCAGTTGAAGCAAGCGGTTTGGCCAGAGTTGATTTCTTTGTCAATTCCAATAGTGACACGATCATTATAAACGAGATCAATACTATGCCCGGTTTCACAAGCATCAGTATGTATCCGAAGATGTGGGAAGCCAGCGGTGTCAGTTACAGGGAGTTGGTAAACAGGTTGATGGAACTGGCGGAAGAGCGTTTTACAAGGCGGCAGGCACTGATAGTTGCTCCACCCGAATAACAAATAATTTATGGGGTGAGATCGATTACTGATCACCAGGAATCCCTTTTAGATTTACTTAATAATGATAAACCGGGCCGAATGCAGCAGGATAATGCTGTAGAACGGCTGGAGGAATTGGAAAAAACCTCCTTGGCCTGTACACTCTGCGATTTGAGGAGTGGATGTCGCCAGGTAGTTTTCGGGGCAGGTAATCCCCGTGCCAGCCTGATGCTGGTCGGTGAGGGCCCTGGTGCTGATGAAGATCGTCTCGGCATTCCTTTTGTCGGCAGAGCCGGTAAACTGCTCGACCGTATTTTGGAAGCTGCAGGAATCAAACGCGATGAAATCTATATTACCAATGTAGTCAAATGCCGTCCCCCCGCCAACCGTCTTCCTTTTCAACCCGAGGTCGATTCCTGTTTGCCTTACCTGAAAAAGCAAATTGAGCTTATCGGTCCCAGACTGATCGTTTGCCTCGGGGCGCTGGCTACGCGAACTTTAATTGATAAGAATGCTTCGATAACCCGTTCACGGGGTCAATGGCATGAAAATGATGGTCGCCTTATCATTGCCACTTTTCATCCTGCGGCATTACTGCGCGACCCCGGTAAAAAAAAATATGTCTGGGAAGATTTCAAAGAGATCATCAAATATTATAAATAAACCACATGGAGGAGGCTGTGGCTTGTGAGTAACGAACTGGTCCTGGTTGTTGACGATGAAAAAACGCTGGTCAAGGCGCTTGCATTTAACCTTGAAAAAGAAGGTTTCCGGGTCGAAACGGCCTACGACGGTAAAGAGGCCCTGGAAAAAGTATTTGAGTTAAAGCCTGATATTGTTGTCCTTGATTTAATGCTGCCGGAAGTTGACGGTTTTGAAGTCTGCCGCAGGATCCGCAAGAAACTTGAGATACCAATTATTATGCTAACTGCCCGCAGCGAAGATATTGACAAGGTTTTAGGTCTTGAACTCGGTGCGGATGATTACCTGACCAAACCTTTCAATTCACGGGAACTGGTTGCCCGAATCAAGGCGATCCTGAGGCGAAGCATTGTCCGTGATGAAGAGTCTAAAAAGGTGATTCAGATCGGAAAACTGCAGGTTGACCTGCTTCAACACAGAGCCCGTCTTGGAGATCAGGAAATCAGTCTTACTTCAAAAGAATTTGCCTTGCTCAGCTTTCTTGTAGCCAATGCCGGCAATGTTTATTCCAGAGAACAGCTTCTTGAACAAGTCTGGGGCTATGACTACTATGGTGATGTACGCACGGTAGATGTCCATATCAGGCACCTTAGAGAAAAAATAGAGCGAGACCCGGGCAACCCGGAGTTGATCATCACTGTGTGGGGCACAGGCTATAAATTCCGGGAGGATATTTAATGACGAGGTTTTACAGTATCCGTTTTCGCCTGACGGCCACATTCCTTGCAATTATTATGGCGGTAATGGTTATAATCAGCTTTTTTCTATTCAATACCCTGGAACGCTACTATATGAATAATCTCGAGGATAGTTTGGAGCGGTCAGGGCTTCTCGCTTCTGAATTTGTGGTTGGGCACTTGCGCGGGCAGGTTGACTCGGTCCGCCTTAGTGCGCTGGCTGAGAATATGAGCCGCCAAGCCCAGGCCAGGGTTATTTTTACCGATCAGCAGGGGATCGTAGTCGGTGATTCGATTCGTATCGGGGGACTCCTAAATCAAAGTCTTGAAAATGAGCTGGTCAAAAACGCCCTCGCGGGGAATCTCAATAGCAGCATAGGCTATAGTGAGAGGATTCAGCATCAGGTAATATATTTAGCTGTTCCGGTAATAGAGGCAGACAATTCAGTAACTGGTGTGGTCTTTCTTTCGGCTTCTCTGGAAGATGTTTACCGGATCCTTGATGATATCCGCCGGTTTCTCTTTTTAGCGACAGTCCTTGCTATGGCTGTAGTTGGAGGTGGATCGGTGGCATTGGCCCGCCGCTTTACCGGCCCTCTCGAAGGACTGACGGCGGCAACAAGAAAAATGGCCGAAGGTAAGCTTGATCAACACATTGAATTTTCTTCAGGCGATGAGATTGGCCGCCTGGCGGAGCAGTTCAACATTATGGCCAAGCGCCTGAATTATTATACCAGCAACCTGAAAAAATTTGCCGCTGATGTAGCTCATGAAGTACGCACTCCGCTGACAACAATGAGCCTTTTAACCAAAGCCCTTAAAGAGCATGAAATGGAACCTGAACAACAAAAGGAGTTTATTGAAGATCTGGATAGCGAGCTGGATCGTCTCACAGCCCTGGTCAGTGATCTCCTTGAATTATCAAAACTGGAAAAGAATGATATTCAACCTGAAGAAGTTATGCTCGATCTTTTACTCCGGGATGTGATCGGTGAATATCAGTACCGCTTTGCCCGGGCCGGTTTGGATTTAATTGATGGTATTCCCATGCAAACAGTTAAAGTTTACGGGGCGCCGCTGCAATTGCGCCAGGTTATTAGTAACCTGCTCGATAATGCTATGAACTATACTTCAGCAGGGGGCACAGTAACTGTATCCCTCTCCCTGGAAGAAACAGAAGTAATTACAAAGATTGAAGATACCGGCTGTGGGATTCCCGAAGAAGATTTAAACTATATCTTCGAACGATTTTTCCGCGTCGATAGGGCCCGTTCCCGTGAGGAAGGGGGGACAGGTTTAGGTTTGGCTATTGTCAGTGAAATAATAGCCAAGCACGGCGGCAAGGTCTGGGTTGAAAGTGAGGAAGGTGTGGGAAGCAGTTTTTATTTTACCCTGCCGCTGGCAATAGAATAGAGATGTTATAAGAAATTAATACTTTTAAAGATTACTTTAAAGCACAAAGATTTGAATATGATAAAATAGCTTCACTGTAGTTTTTAGTTCCGGGGTGTTTACAGATGAAACGAATACAACCTTATCATTATATAGTTATTATGGCCGGCCTCTTTATCATGGCCGGTTTAGTACTTTTTTCCATGCGGCTTTTTCCAGCCGCTGAAAGCAATACTCTTAGCATAGATCCGCTGGCTGAAGGTCAGGGTGATACTATTTATGATCTTTGGTTCTCTAGGGCCGGAGTATACGATCTAAGTGTCGATCATGGCCTGAATAGTATCTTGCTCAGCACTGATAACAATGCAGTGACCCTCCTTGACCAGGGGCGTAAACTGCTCTGGGATAAAGTTTTCACTACTGCACCGCAGCAGGCTAAAATATCATCCTGCGGCAATTATGCCGTCATTGGAACTGCCGGGGGCAGAGTCTTTTTTACCACCATAGATCAAGAGTTGTGGTGGGACCACGAAGGCAGCCCCGTTGATTTGATTGCAGTTTCTCCCAATGCATCCTGGATAGCTGTTGCCCGTTCAAAGCCGGATCAGGATTTGTATCACCTCGATTTTTTTAATAAGGAAGGCGCTCTAAAATGGAGTATCGAAACCGGGCCGATTAAGAACCTTTATCTAACCAGCGAATACCTGGAACAGGCTAATATTTACTATACATCTTATGAAAACGGGCAACCAGTTGTTACTGCAGTTAACCTTGAGGGAGATGAGCTGTGGTCTAATGAAGGGCAAACTTTAGCTGCTGTTTCCAAACATGGCAGCCGCCTGGCCGTTCTGGAAGATAGCAGGATCATTGTTTATGATTCGCTTGGTTACGCTTTGTGGACAACAACCCTGCCCTTTGAAGCCAACGCCGTAGTTTTTAACCCTCAGAATTACAATCGTGTTCTTATTTATGGCAGCAGGGAAGGGTCTGGCGAAAACTTTTACTACTTTGATCTGGCAGAAGATTTGCTCTGGATGAAGCGTGTTGCTGATGGTTCACTCTTTTCGTTTACCGCCGACGGGCAATATATTGTCACCAGCTCCTGGCGCCACTACAAGGAAGACTTTACACAAATGTTTTTAATTGACCGTGAAGGTGTTGAACTTAACAGTTGGGAAGTGGCCATGCGCGTTGAGCGCTTAAATATATCGGGTCACCCTTACCTGGCAGTCGTATGTGGTGAAGATGGCTATATCGATCTTATTGATTTAAGGTACTTGTTCAATGAAGAAAATGGCAACGGTATCCGGGAGGCCCAGCTCTATAACCCGGTTACAACCGGCATGAGGCCTGATGAAACCAGGATTACGCTCTACTTTGCTGACGAAAACACAAATATGGTTCCGGTAACACGTACGCTTAGTTTAACCGATAACCCGCTTCGCGCTGCCCTGGAAGAGCTGATTCGGGGTCCGGCCCGCGGTAGTTCTTTATACCGGACTATTCCCGATAAAGATTTCTCCGTTGAGACAGAGTTTAACCCGGAAGATGGCAGTCTGGTTATAGACTTGTCACCGGGTCTGGCCAACCTGGGTGGTTTTGTTCAGAGCAAAGCTGCTTTTGATTCGTTGATGATGACGGTAAGCGCCTTTAATGAAGTTAAAGAAATTTATCTGAAAGTGGAAGACGAGTTGATCGAAACTTTTGGTGAGGGAATACTGCTTGAGCAGCCTCTCACTCCACACCGGTGGGAGAACCCGGTCTATATTCCTATAATGAGTGGAAATCGCTTCTACCTGCTGGTTCGAGAAGGTGCAGAGGATACAACAGAAGGCGCCAGCCTGCAAAGCCTGGTCGGAGAAACCTTGCTGGCAACCCGGGCCCTGCCATTTGTTCCGGCAGATCTGGAGCTAATTGAAGTTAATAAAACACCTGAGCAGGTTCAAATTAACCTGAACAGTTCCCTGCGGGCTATCTTCCCCGAGGACCCGACTGAAAAAGAGCGGATGCAGGCAGCACTTGTACTTGATGCTTTATTCATGACCATATTTGGTAACAGCCGTTCTCAAAGAGTCGAAATATTGCTTGATGGACAGCCCTGGAGTTCTCCGATAGGTTATCCTTCCACCAGCCGCTTTTTCCGTCAGCCCTACTTTATCAACCCTGAATAGTGAAAATTTTCTATTTGATAATTGTCCTGCTCTAGCCTAAAATAAGTGTAAAAGCGCCGAGGAGATAATTTATGCAAAAATTTAAAGAAGAGGTCGGCAGGATACTTGCTCCCCTTGTTTCGCTTGAACCAGCGGAAGTAATTAAGCTCCTGGAAGTTCCTCCGGAACCATCTTACGGTGACCTTGCTTTTCCTTGTTTTATCCTGGCTAAAAAAAGAAAAAAGGCTCCCCCGCTTATTGCAAAAGACCTTGGCGAAGAAATGGCCGGTAAAGAAGGTCTCTTCTGGGAAAAAGCTGTTCCCCGGGGTCCCTACCTAAATTTCTTCATTGCACCCGGTCCCTTCGGCCGTGAAGTACTGAGGCAGATCTGGGAGCACGGTGAAAAATATGGCCATACCGATCTCGGTAAAGGGGGTAATGTGCCAATCGATTATTCTTCACCGAATATTGCCAAGCCTTTTGGCGTGGGGCACATCCGTTCCACGGTTATCGGGCACTCTTTATACCTGATCTACAGGGCCCTGGGATATAACAGCATCGGTGTCAACCACCTGGGTGATTGGGGCACACAATTCGGAAAACTGATTGTAGCTTATAAAAAATGGGGTGATGAGAGCAAGCTGGAATCAGATCCTGTCAATTACCTCTACCGCCTTTACGTTCAGTTTCACCAGCGGGTTGAAGAAGAACCTGAACTTGATGATGAAGCACGTTCCTGGTTCAGAAAACTGGAGGAAGGTAATGAAGAAGCTGTTGACTACTGGAACCGTTTTCGTCAGCTTAGTCTTGATAACTATGAGCTGATCTACAAACTTCTGGGAATTAAATTTGAATACTATCACGGTGAGAGCCATTACAACCAGATGCTCGATAGGGTGATCACCCTTGTTCAGGAAAAGGATATCGCCAGGGAGAGCGAAGGAGCCCTGATGATCGATCTCGAGCCGCATGGCCTGCCGCCTGTCATGCTGCGCAAGAAAGACGGCGCTACTTTATACATTACCCGAGACCTTGCCGCCGCAATATACCGCTACGAGACCTTTAACTTTGTCAGGTCTCTCTACGTCGTTGGCGCTGAACAGACTCTGCATTTTCAACAACTTTTTAAAGTCCTCGAGCTGCTCGGTTTTGAGTGGGCTTCCAACTGTGTCCATGTGCCGTTCGGCCTTATCCGTTTTAAAGATGAACGCATGTCAACCCGAGCGGGTAAAATAATTCTTCTCGAAGAAGTCTTGCAGCGTTCGATCGATATGGCCCGGGAGATAATTGAAGAGAAAAACCCCGATCTGGAAGATAAAGAGGGTGCTTCCGAAGCAGTTGGCCTCGGCGCGGTCCGCTTCGGTGATTTAAGTAACGACCGGATAAAAAATATTGAATTTGACTGGGAAAAAGCGCTCGATTTTTCAGGAGAAACAGCCGCCTACATTCAGTATGCGCACGCCCGTATTTGCAGCATTTTACGCAAGGCCGGGGAGGAGCATACAAAATGGGATAACAGCGCCGTCTCTGTTTTGACAACTGAAGAAGAAACAACACTGCTTAAGGCCCTTGCTTTGCTACCTGAAAAAATAATAGCATCAGCGGAAAATTACCGCCCGTCCATACTGGCCCGTTACTTGATTGATGTAGCCCGCGAATTCAACCGCTTCTACCATAACTGCCCTGTTCTCGACAGTGAAGCCGAAGTGAAACACGGAAGGCTGCTCTTGATAAGTGCGACCAGGCAGGTTATTGCCAATGGACTTGCCCTTTTAGGCATAGTTGCCCCGGAAGAAATGTGATTATTCCAGGGTTGGAGAGGGTTTACATCTGGCATCTGACCTTTAACCTTTGATTTATAGTTCAGGGGGAATTAAAAATGTTAGATTTAAAATTCGTCAGAGAGAATCCCGGAGTAGTCCGCCGAGCCATGGAACTTAAAGGTGAAGAAGGCGATCTTGACGGACTGTTGGCCCGGGATAAAGAACGCCGCGATCTGCTTAAAGAAGTAGAAGAACTGAAGCAGACCCGTAACCGTGTATCGAAGGAAATCGGCAGGGCTGGTACCGATAATCAGGCCTCACAGCAGAAAAAAGAAGAAATGCGGGAAGTCTCATCAACAATCAAAGCATTAGATGAAAAACTGCGCCTGATTGATGCCGAGATGGAAACCCTCTTACTCAGCCTGCCCAATATTCCAGAAGCGATTGTACCGCAGGGCAAAGATGAATCTGATAATGTCGAGGTGCGATCCTGTGGCGAACCGCCGCAGTTTGCATCTGCCCCGCTTGCCCATTGGGAAATTGGCGCCACCCTCGATATTCTAGATTTTCCCCGTGCAGGAAAAATAACCGGCAGCCGCTTTGTCGTTTATTACGGGGCCGGAGCGAAACTTGAGCGAGCTCTTATAACTTTCATGCTTGACCTGCATACCAACGAGCATGGCTACCGTGAGGTCTTCCCCCCCTTCCTGGTCAATGCAGCCAGCATGACCGGGACCGGGCAGCTGCCAAAATTTGCTGAAGATGCTTTCAGGGTTGAGGGTTCTGATCTATATCTGGTTCCTACTGCCGAAGTGCCTGTAACCAATCTGCACCGCGACGAAATTTTAGAAGCTGAACAACTTCCAATATATTATGCAGCCTATACCGCCTGTTTCCGGGCGGAAGCCGGAGCCCACGGACGTGACACCCGCGGTTTAATCCGCCAGCACCAGTTTAACAAAGTTGAGCTGGTCAAGTTTGTCCGTCCTGAAGACTCCGATAAGGAATTGGAAAAATTGACCCGTGATGCTGAAAAGGTATTGCAGCTGCTCAAGCTGCCATACCGGGTAATGTTGATGTGCTCAGGAGATCTTGGTTTTGCGCCTGCAAAAAAATATGACCTGGAAGTCTGGCTGCCTGCAGCCGATACTTACCGTGAAATTTCTTCCTGCAGCAATTTTACTGACTTTCAGGCCCGCCGTGCCGGGATCCGCTACCGCCCTGAAGCAGGCAAAAAAGCACAGTTTGTGCACACCTTAAACGGTTCGGGTTTAGCCGTAGGGCGCACTGTTGCTGCCATTCTGGAAAATTACCAGCAGGAGGACGGCAGCGTTATCATTCCCGAAGTGCTGCGGCCATACTTCAACGGGCAGGAAAAGATTACTGCCCCTTAAAGTGATAAGGTGATTGTTTTTACCTGCGCATCAGTCGACCTCAGGGTGACATTATCACGTACTATCACGTACTAACCACAATGATATAATTTTTCTAGTTGACAATACAAGCTATTAGCGGTAAAATTGGCGCAATATAATATTCTGATCGATAAATGGCAACCCTTCCGAAAGGAAGGCACGCAAAGCTATGGGTCTAAAATCCAAAAGTGGATTATGACCGCCAGGCTGCCGAAACAGGATTTTTTTGTTGGTAAGTTAAGATTGTAAAATTTAAATTTCAAAATTGGTTAATAAAATTAAGGACATATAGCGCTTTGGCAGCAGAAAAAGCAAAAGATGAAAAATTTTGGCAAGAAGCTAAAAGATGTAAGGTAAAGAGCAATGGAGGAGATTTAGGTGGTAATTAACGGGTTAATAGAGGTATTGCCGACTCTTGTTGCGATTGTTATCATATTTGCAATGTTTGCAACTGCTTATGCTTTAATAGTTATGAGGAATTTAGAGAAACAGGCAATACAGAGTGTGGGAAGGCTATCTTTTAAACAGTAGCAAATATTTTGGTTTGTTAAAAACATTCCACACATGTAGAAGATGTTTTGGATAATAGCTATCATGATTTTAAATAATTATATAAAGTATTGATTGGTTTAGAAGAAAAGAGCGGGTATTACCACCGGCTCTTTTTTTGATAGTTATGTTTATTAAATGATTCATTAGCAATAAGGCTATTTTAGATAAAGATTATACAAGGAATTATGCAATTGATGACGAATCAAACTGTATAGGCAATAAATACAGAACTCAAATACCGACTGCATCAAAATCTCTATTAAATAAAACAATTACGCTGATATCTTGATAGATTTTTGAAATAAAAGAATTTTTTCTATCCATGCGTTATAGTATAAGCAGGAGTGATAAATTGCTATGAGCAACAATGAATATAAGTACTGTCCTTATTGCTATGAAGAGGTCAGTAAAAACTCATTTAAATGTAGGTTCTGTAAATCATTCATCAAAAGAACTGATAAAGATATGCCATCTTTAGAACATGTTGATCCATATTGGCTAAGAGGCACGAATACCGCGGAATTATCAGATCACAATCCGAATAGTAAAAGTGCAAAGCCTTTGCCCGGTAAAATAAAGTATGCCGGTGAATGTATTCAAATCAAACCTAATGGCGCAGAAGATACAAATTATCCGCATAGGAAAATATATCCTGCCAAAGTTAAAAACATTGAAGAAAAAGAAAATCAAATATTTGCCTGTGTATACTCACAAAATCCGAATGGGGAACGTAAAAATGGTAAGCAAATAAGATTGCCTGGTGAAAAAAAGAAAAATAAGCCTGCAACTGAGACAATGCAAAATTCAGAAAATGATCAAAATGATATTAAAAGGGATCAAATCAGGTTTGAAATAGAAAAACTGTTTGGCAATAAAGAGAAGGCCAGGAGTAAAATTGATTGGAAATGGGTAAAACATGGTTGCGGCAGAGATTGGCATCTTCATGAAGCACAAAGTGCCTATAAAGGTATTAATGTAAATTGTTTTGATAGCTTAAAGCATGCAGAACGCAAGATATTTTTCACTTTTGGTTTAGATAATCGGATATTTAATAGCGAATCCGATTTGATAAAAGCAATTGAAGAGGTTATTAAGCATAGCAATCAATAAATTCAATAAGCAACAATCCTCAACAGATAGAAAAAAGAACTAAAATTATATATAGCTGTGCCGGTCCCATTAGAAAATAAATATCAGGCATACATCTCAATTAACTTAATTAAATCTTACTTAAATTCTACTTCACTATAACCACGCTGCAATTTTTCGCTTCTTGTACTATGGCATTACTTACACTGCCAAGGAATAATTTTTTTAAGCCGCCTAACCCTCTGCTGCCAATAACGATCATGTCGAATCCTTCCCTGGAAGCTACATTTAAGATGTTGCGGGATGGGTGACCTTTCTTTAAAATTGTGCGTGTCTTTATGTTCTTTCCTTCAAAAATCTTCAAGGCTTCTTGCAAGATCTTTTTTCTTTCCTCTTGATCCTCTTCCTTCAGCTTACTAAGGTTCCCACCATCCATAACTGTGAAAGAAAAGCCTTCACCGCTACGCGCGTAAGAAGAAAGATCCAATTTGCCTTCATCAACGTGAATTATGGCTACTTCTTCAACATTAGGTCCTTCGGCGATTAAGGAAGCTTTTTCTAAGGCTTTTTGACAATACTTTGATCCGTCCGTACAAACTAGAATTTTCATTTAAATCGTTCCCTTTTTGATAATTTTTTTGTAGTATGTAACTTTGCAAATTATTATACCATGAAGGTGTCTCCTGCTGGAAGGAATTTCGAATATCGGTCTGGCAAGTTATACCGCGGAGCATAAAGAGAATAAAGGTGAAGCATTAAGTCTTGCTACTTCACCTTTTTAATTTCGAGCTTTGGGTTTTTAAAACAGCTTGTCAAATTCATCAATGGTTATTGCCGGAGTTGAAGTGAAACTAATTCCAAGCAAGTTGCCCATTTCAACGGAGGTTTTAATCATGTATTTGATTGTGGGAAAATCGACTATGAAGAGCAAATCGTTATCACCGAGTAAAGCATAACCGGCTTTGATTTTACCGCCATTTTCTTCAATTAAATCTTTGGCCCTTTCAGTCCTTTCGGGGCTAATTTCCTGCATGGAACCAGGTTGATA
>PWUG01000040.1 GCA_003562605.1 Syntrophomonadaceae bacterium
ACGATCTTGCCCGTCTTGCACCCTGATCATAGATAGGAGGGTGTCTATTGTCAGCTGATAAATATTTTATTTATACCGATGGTGCCTGTTCAGGAAATCCCGGTCCCGGAGGCTGGGGCGTAGTGATCAGGCGCGGAGATTCTGAGAAAGAGATTTCCGGAAGAGAAGCTATGACTACCAATCAGCGCATGGAGTTAAAAGCCGCTGTGGAAGCGCTGCGCTCGGTTCCACCCGGTAGTAAAGTTAGGCTGCACAGTGACAGCGCCTACCTGATCAATAGCTTTCGACAGGGATGGATGGAACGCTGGGTGAGGAATGGTTGGTTGACCAGCAAAGGCAATCCGGTCGAAAACCAGGATCTCTGGAAAGAACTCCTGGAACTTTCAAAACTGAATACTGTTGAGTGGATCAAGGTGCAAGGGCACGGGACCGATCAAACCAATCAGCGCTGTGATCTTTTAGCCCGCAGAGCAATTGACTGTAACGAATCAGATGGTGGTGGAGAAGCCCGGGAAAAAACCGACAGGCCAAGCATGCCAGGCAGTAAAGAAGCAGGTAGAGCTCGCCGGTTAGGCCTCCTGACAGGCGGAGGAGATTGCCCGGGTTTAAATGCGGTAATCAGGGCAGTGGTTAAGGGGGCAAGTTATAATTATAATATCGAGGTAGTCGGTTTCAACAACGGTTTTAAAGGCCTGGTTGAAAACGATGCCTGCCTGATTACTGATGTTGCAGTTTCAGGTATTCTTAACCGCGGAGGCACAATTCTTGGAACCTCCAATCGCGATAACCCGTTCGATTTCCACCCGGGGGGCTCGGATTATAAGGAAACGGGTGTAGACCGTTCTGACGATGCTGTTGAAAACCTGAAAAAGTGGGATATCGATTGTCTTGTGGTAATTGGTGGCGACGGCAGCCTCTTTTTAGCTCATCGTTTTAGTAAACTCGGAGTCCCAATTATAGGTATTCCCAAAACAATTGACAATGATCTGCCGGCAACCGACGTTACCTTTGGCTTCGATTCGGCTGTAACCACTGCTACCGAAGCGATTGACAAGATTCATACTACTGCCGAGTCGCATCACAGGGTTATGGTAGTTGAGGTTATGGGCCGCCATGCGGGCTGGATTGCGCTGCATGCTGGCATGGCCGGTGGAGGTGATATCATATTAATTCCTGAACTGCCGTTTGAATATACCTGCATTGCCGAAAAAATTGCAGATCGCCGCCGCAGCGGTAAAAAATTCAGTATCATTGTTGTTGCCGAGGGAGCGCATGAAGTCGGAGAAGAGCCTGTCTATCAACAAAAAGGAGACGTCAAAAGGCTGGGCGGAATCGGCCTGTTAATTTCCCGCGAAATTGAAAAACGTACCGGCATGGAAAGCAGGGCCACCGTTTTAGGGCACCTTCAGCGCGGCGGCAGCCCAACTTCGTATGATCGAATTCTTGCCACCCGTTTTGGGGTTAAAGCGGTAGAACTTTTCCGGGCGGGACTTTCAAATGAAATGGTCTGCCTGAGAGGAAATGTTATTGATTCTGTTCCCCTGGAAGACGCCGTTTCAGGGACCAAACGGGTTGATCCAGCCAGTGAAATTGTGCGCACCGCTATTGCAGTCGGCACCTCGTTTGGCTGTTCTATTTAAACCGGGCTGCATCCGGCAGGACCAAATTAAGCCTGGTAGCTATCGCTAAGGCTTCAGCTGTGACCCTTGCACTCCAATAATGTTTATATTTGTGGCTTAATTGAAATGATAATGTAGATTATCAGTGCGGAAAAAAGCAGCATTATAAATCCTGCCGCCAGATCAACCCTGCCCATGTGCAGGGTTTTCATTTTTGTCCTCCCCTTGCCCCCGGTATAACTTCTCGCCTCCATGGCTACAATTAATTCTTCAGCTCTTTTGAAGGCATTAATAAACAAGGGCAGAAAAACGGGAAATAGTTTCCTCGTTTTTTGAAGGAAGTTACCCCGATCGAAGGCTACACCACGGGCCATTTGGGCTTTTACAATTTTATCCAGCTCTTCGGCCAGAATCAAGACAAAACGCAGGGCAATAACCATGGTCATTACCAGTTCCTGGGAGGGAAGGCCAATTTTGCGTAAAGGTTTAAGCAGGTTCTCCAATCCGTCTGTAAGGCTGACGATCGAGGTGGTCAGGGTTAATATAGTGGTAACTATAAACAAAAAAAGGACCCGCAGGGTTATCAGGTTGCCCATGTGTAGCCCTGTGTCGGTGGCGGTAAAGATCCACCATGAAAATAAAACCTCGGCCCCGGGAGTTGAGTATAAAAACAGTTGGAAAACCCACATTAAAGCAAGTACAGGAAGCATCGGCTTAAGACCGCAGAGGGCAAAGCTAACGGGGATGCCGGCAGATAAGATTACCATTGCGGTAAAGAGCAAAAAGATCCCGTAAGCTTCGTAAGATCTAATGAAAAGGAGGAGGGTAATTAAAAAAGCGGCAGCTATAATTTTTGTTCTTGGATCAAGACGGTGAATTGAAGTTTTTCCGGGCAGGTAAACCCCTAAAGTAATATTTTTGGTCAGCTCCATTAATCATCCACCCGCCCTTCCTGCAGTGCAGCGGCAATTGAATCGAGAGCTTCTTCGAGGTTAAGGATAGCAGGAGGCAGGTGATAACCGAGAGCACGAAGTTTGTCGGCAATAATCATCACTTCGGGAAGCTCCAGGCCAATTGAATATAGCTGTTCTGATTGCGAAAAGACATCCCTTGTGGTTCCGTCGAAGGCAATCCGACCATGGTCGATAACCACTATCCTTTCAGCGAGTTCGGCAACTTCATCCATGCTGTTAGATATATATATTATAGTAATCTTTTGCTCACGGTGCAGTTTTCGGATCACACCGAGAATTTCTTCTCGGCCCCGTGGGTCGAGACCGGCAGTTATATCATCAAGAATTAAAATCTGTGGACGGCAGGCCAATACTCCTGCTATGGCTGCCCGTCTTTTTTGGCCGCCGCTTAAAGCAAATATATCCCGCCTAAAAAAAATAGCGTAGTCGAGGCCGACCTGTTCCATAACTTCAAGGACCCTGCATTCTATCTCGTCACCCGTGAGGTTCTGGTTTTTCGGACCGAAAGCAATATCTTCACCGACAGTCGGGGCGAAAAGCTGATAATCGGGGTTTTGAAATACATAACCGACGTCATGTCTTAGTTTGACCAGGTCAGCTTTTTTATCGGCTGTATCGCAGTTGTTTATGATTACCCTGCCCTGCTGGGGAATAATAAGTGCATTGAAATGCTGTGCCAGGGTAGTTTTTCCCGATTGAGTGGGACCTATAATGCCGACAAATTCACCGTCTTTTATGCTAAGATTAATATCATGGAGCACCTTTTTTTCAAATGGGGTGCTTTTTTTATAACTGTGGCAAAGACTGTTTACTTCAATCGGCATAGGTTGTCAATGAGCTCCTCTGTATTGATAATATCATCAGGTAACAGGAATCCTTTATTACGGAGGCCTGCTGCGAGTTGAGCGGCAACCGGAAAATCAAGGCCAAGGCTGAGGATTTCTTCTCTCTGGCGGAAAACCTCAGAGGGAGCACCTTCCAACTTAACTTCGCCCATATCCATTACGATCATCCGGTCGCAGTGCGCAACCTCACTCATGTAATGAGTCAGAAGTACGATAGTTATCCCTTCCACACGGTTCAGGCGCAGCACATTCTCGATTACTTCCCGCCTGCCGCGCGGGTCAAGGTGGGCTGTTGGCTCATCGAGGACAATACAGCTCGGTTTCATGGCCAAAACACCGGCAATGGCTACCAGCTGTTTTTGACCTTCCGATAGGTGGCTGGGTGATTCAAGACGCAGGTCTTTTAGGCTTAAGGTGTCGAGGGCCCAATCGACCCTTTCTCTTATCTCATCGGGGGGGAGGCCCAGGTTTTCAGGCCCGAAGGCGATATCCTCTTCGACAATACTGCTGACCAACTGGTTATCGGGGTTCTGAAAGACCATACCTACTAACTTGCGGATAGCAGCGGTGTTTGCTTTATCGGAAGCAGAAAGCCCTTCAACAATCACTTTTCCTTCTTTTGCTGTCAGCAGGCCGTTAAAATGTCGGACCAGGGTAGATTTCCCTGAACCATTTTGACCGGTGACGGCCAGCATTTCGCCGTGATGAACATGCATGTTGACTCTGCTCAATGCTTTAACTGCTTTGCCGCTACCGGCCCTGTAAGTGTATGACAGGTCAATTGCCTCGATTAACGGATTCAAATCTATACAGCCCCTTAAACCCTGCTTGGCAAAGTATAACTTAAGCTTACTCTTCTGTCGACCTGATCCTTTGGATACCCTTAACCAGGATTACTGTCAATACGGCAGCAATAATAAGCTCGGGTACGCCGTGCAGGACACCGACCGAGATAGAGACCTCAGCCGGAAGGTAACCTCTCCAGGTTGCCATGCCAAGGACCAGCACGGTATTAGTTGCTGAACCAAAGGCACCGGCTAAGACGCAAGCTAATACGTTGTTAATTTTTTTCGTGGAATAATAAATTAAATATGCGACAACACCGATAAAAAGACGGGGTACAACTGAAACAAGCGGGTCTGCAAAAAAAGGGGCTCCCGGCTGCAGAAAACTAAATAAACCAAAAATCGCCCCGGTAATCAAACCCACCACCGGCCCCTCCAGCACACCGCCTAAGATAGCTGGTATATGCATAATTGTTGCGTGGCCGGCCGGTGTAGGCACCGGGATAAATCCTAAGCGGGTTACGCCCAATAGAATAGATATTGCTCCGAGAATTCCTGATATGACAATTTTACGGACGGATAAGTTCATTTTATTTACTCCTCCTATAATTGTGAGTAACCAAAGTTATGTTCTACACCTGTGCAGATGAATCCTTCACAAGGCAAAGCTGATTTGTTAATCCGGTTAACCTATATATTATAATAATCGCAGAAGGAATCATATCCCCGATTGAAGAATTAGCCCATAGTAACTTAGCTTACTACAAAAAGGAGATAAATCAGATGATAAAGCATTATAGCATATTCTCTGCACTTTTTATCACGATCTTCCTTGTTGTTGCTGCTTGTGGCAATGATGAACAACTACCTCCGACCGGTACTTCTGTAGGCGGCTCCATATTGGAAACCGGCCTGGAAGTTGACGAAGAGTTGAATATCACCTCAGTGCAGACAACATTTATGCCCAATGAGGTATTCTATTTCCACTTTCATAATAACGTGGTTTTTGACTCCGAGCAGGTCACTGTCCAGCTGATAGAAAACAGTAACGAAAAGGTCCTTGCCGAAAGTGATTATGATGTTGACCCGGACGAGGACTCTTTAACCGATAAAATCTGGTTCGGGAGTCCCGGCAGGTATACCATAGCGGTGAAAGTCGGCGGGGAAATCAGGGCAACTCAGGAAGTAATTGTGGAGTAACGACAATTCGACGAACTGACCTGGAAAACCGACCCTAACTAGGGGTTATATTCGAAACTATGCGAGAGATAACTACCGCATAACCTTATATTTATAAATGAGACCGGGTTCTGCCCCGGCTTTTTTTATTTCTTGGGGAAAGGCAGGAATAATCATCGCACCGTCGAATAAGCAGAAAGATGTTAAGCTGTTTATTTGCCGGCAATCTGTTATGGAGGGTGTAGTAAGAATGAAGTTCCGTGGACGCCTGGCCCTGGTTTGCCTGATCGTATTGATTATGTTTATTTTACACAATAGTTTTTGGCTCTGGGATCTCGATGCCAGGATACCGTTGCTTTTCGGTTTTATGCCTTTTGCTTTTTCTTTTTATGTCGGCTACACAGTGCTGGCTTTGATAGCGATGAAGCTAATTGTTACACTGGCCTGGCCTGATCCACCTGCAGAAGCAATCGAGTTAATCAAAGAGAGGGAGCCCTCTGACCGATGACCAGCATCCTTGGGGTTGGAATACTGTTAACTTACGTTTGTGTTTTGATCCTGCTCGGTGCATACGGTGCACGGGTAGGTTTAAAAACCCGGGAGGATTACTTCCTTGCCGGGCGGGGCCTCGGCAGTATTGCAATATTTATGGCTTTATTTGCCAGTAATATTACCGCTTTTACCATTATAGGCCATGCCGGGTTTGCCTACGAAGTCGGCTACGGCGCTTATGGTTATGTTATTGGTTGGAGCATTTTTATAACTCCTTTTACTTTTTACCTGGTCGGTTACCGCTCCTGGCTTCTTGGCAGGCGTTACGGTTACGCTACTCAACCCCAGGTGTTCGGTGGTATCTTTAACAGCAAAATGATTGCTCTGCTTTTCCTGGTTTTACTTCTTTACTACACTTTGCCTTACCTTGTTGTCAGCGTCATCGGAGGCAGCCTTGCTTTTACTACCATTACAGATGGTGTAGTTCCATACTGGTTGTCATCGATAATTATTATCAGCGTGTCTTTAATTTACACTTTGCCCGCCGGCATGAGGGGCA
>PWUG01000095.1 GCA_003562605.1 Syntrophomonadaceae bacterium
AGAGAAAATAGCCCGGCAAGGAAAAGATCGGCGCTGCGATCTTGCAGATTAGTGGCTCCGGCCATTGACTCGCAGAACTTGCCTCTTGACACTGCGGTTACAAGCAGCTCGTCAGGTTTATCATAACCCACGTTACGCAAGGCGACAAGGGATGCCCACTTGATAATCTCTTTTTGCCCCAAAAGAGCCATAGCCTGGCGAATTGAGCGAATGGGAAAGCGAACCGGGAAAGCAATTGAATTTATAAAACGCAGCAGCTTATATGATAAAGACGGGTCATCTTTGATCAGGTTCTCAACCTGGTCAAAATCCATTTCCGGTTTATAGATTTCCCGGAGCAGGCGCAGGTTGTGCAGCTTGGTTCCCTGGATATCTTTACCGCTGATTACGGTTGGTTCACAAAAAAAGTATCCCTGAAAATAATCATAGCCGGCGGTCATGGCATCGCCGTATTCCTGTACTGTCTCGACCCTTTCAGCCAGGATCTTTTTTCCATGGCCGCGCAGGTATTGGATTATTTGAACCCGTTCATCAGGTTCTGTGCTGCGGTAATCCACCTTGACGATATCAGCCAGTTTAGCCAGTTTTTTAGCGTCTTCATTAAGCTTAAAATCATCGTATACCAAAGTATAGCCGTCTTTTTTTAATTCAGTGCACGCCTGAAAAGTATTATCATCCGATCCTATTGAGGGGTTCAGTTCTATGGCCAAAAAATCCCGGGGCAGCAGAAAAGCCACTTTTTCTTCAAGCAGTTTGCCGGAAAAATTGACAAAAGCTTTCTTGCGGCGGGTTAGTTTATCAAGCCCGATTGACAAAAAACTGTTAGCCAGTACCTCTGAGGTAGCCAGATCGCTATCGCTTTCGGGGTTGTAGTTTTCTTCACCGGTCCGGTAGAGAAGCTCGTAGGCGAATACCTTCTGCCGTTTGTCGAATATTGGTTGTCTGGCAACATAAACAAACATTAATGGCACCTCCTGCTTGTGAACACCTGCAGTAACCTTATAAATAAGCCGGGTTTAAAAAGCAGGACCTGGTATATTTTTCTATTTAATTACTGCTCATCCTTGTTTACAGTTCAACAACTATAGCACAATTCCTTTGAAAAAGTTAACTCAGTAAACAATTTAATCATTTTATTTAGCTGCCGGCCCTCCGCCGGTCTGCCTCTATAACGAAAGCATAGACGGCAGCGACAGCTTCAAAAAGTTCGCCGGGTATTTCATCGCCCGGGTAGAGATCGCCCAAAACCTTCGCCAGGGCGTTGTCTTCAATTATCGGTATTTTGTTTTCCCTGGCCAGAGTAATTATCCGATCGGCCAGTCTGCCAGTACCGGTGGCAGATATAACCGGCGCCTCTCTTTTTTCAGGCTTATATTGAAGGGCAACCGCACGGCGAAGCCCTTTTTTTCCTGCTTTCTGTTGATCCATTTCTTGTGAAGCTCCTTCAGGCTTTGACATTCAAACCGCGACCGCCGGAGTAGATCGCTTCGGCAGCAGCTTTTTGGGGATTGCCGACAGTGATTTTGAGAGTTTCGCTTCTCATTTTATGTTCGTGTCCGCCTGCTTCATTAACAATACGGAGCGCTTCTTCCTGCAGGGCGAAACCGGCTTCAGCGGTTTCTACAACGAAGCGGCATTCGAGGCGATCGTCTTTGTGATAATAGAAGCTAACCAGGATTAGCCCAAAACTATCCGTGTCAACGAACAGTTCCAGGAAAGGCTCTGCTGGCCCGGCACTTCCAGTTGCGCTGCCCCTTTCAGGCTGAAAACGAACGAGAGCCGGGGCGGCGCATTTCGTTCCTGCAGATGAAGGCATTAGCCCAAAATGCATCGGCTCGGCCGCTTCCCGGGAAGATAGCTCGCCCGAGTTTATGGCAGCTGGAATGCGACTAAGAATCTTGTAATGAGAACGCCCCTTTATTGATCCATTATACTTGAGCAGCAGCGTTTCTCCTGCAGAGACGTTGGCATCCAGCGCGGCGTTGAAAGTGCCGCCCTGGTAGCGTAATACTGCAGTTTCTCCCTTGAGGGAGACAACCCTTGCGACCAGAGTTTCAGGCAGGGCTGCCCCCCGGGCCGGTGATTGCTTAGAGGTAAGGCGGTTTATGACAGGATCTCTTAATAAGGCGCTCAATATGCTGTCCATTGGGTTTGCCTTTCATAATTCTTTTTCTGGAATTAATAAACAGTAATTCCTAAAAGGTAAAGGAGTGAAGCAACCGCCTGCCGGTGGTGATTAATTCGCTCAGGCAGGGGAAGTTGTTGAGTCGACTCGACAATAACAGCTTCGGCTCCTGCAAACTGCGCAAATTGAATCAGGCTGCCGTTAGCAGCGCCTCTTAAAATTAAAAAATGATGATCCTCCGCACTGATGGTGCGATTAACCGCAGCTAAAAGTTCTTTTAAGATATCAATGGAAACGGCATCTTCAGGATATATAAAGGTTTGCCCGAGCGCTCCCGGCGCAAATCGTTCAAATTGTTCTGCTTCATGGAGATCGAGCAGCCAATCGGGATCGAACTCAAGCACAACGGCGTATATCTCATAGGCCAGCGCTTCAACAGGATCCCCGTGGACCCGACCGGGGAATGAGCGATTTAGATCGCCTATACCGGGTGCATTCCTGCTGTTCTCTAAAATTGCAGGAATATTTGCCCGAGGCAGCACTACCAGGGTCCCACTGTCAATAGCCCAGGAGGCTATGCCATCAGCAGCAAGGTACCCAGCCGGTTCATCACCATGAATACCACCGGTGATCATTACAGTTGGCCCTTCCCGGGGCGATTCAATAATGTAAAGGGTCGTTTCCCATGCAGTTCCAGGCATGAGCAACCGTTCTGACCTGGTCGAGTCAAAGATTGGCTCCCCAAAATCTCCCAAAGCTGGAGCAGTCCCGGCAAAACGGCTTATTACTACGGCTCCATCACCGGTAACTGTTAGCAAGAAAATGGCTACCGCTAAAAAATAGCTTATTAAGGTCAGTCTGCGCCGTTCATTCATAGCAGAACCTCGTTACATTTTCTCGTATATTGATGGTATTTTTCTCTCCAGGCCGAATCGCTCAGGGTTATTGATAAATTCGGCACAGCCAATAACAAAGTAACCTCCTGAAGGAACCAGTTCGGCCACCTGCTCGACTATCCATTCCTGAACCTCAGTTTTAAAGTAAATGAAGACGTTACGGCATAGAGCAAGCTGTTTTGGCTGCATCTTTTTATAGATCGGCTCCAGCAGGTTATGCTTTTGAAATGTTACCGCCCTTTTATATTTGGGGTTGATGTAAAATCCGTCTTCTTTATTTATAAATCCTTTTTCAAAAATTGCCGGTGGAACCTTTTCCAGTTGATTTCGGGCATATTTACCGAGACGAGCCATCTCCAGAGCTTTTTCATCTATATCGCTGGCCAAAATTGAAGCGCGCTGCAGTGCTCCCAGTTTGTCAAGAATTAAGGCCAGGGAATAAGGTTCTTCACCATGCGAGCAACCCATACTCCAGATGTTCAGATGGTTAAACCGGGATAGCAAATTTTTCATCGCTGTCGTCTCAAGATAATCGTAGATCTTATCGTCGCGGTAGAAAGTCGAAGTGTTAATGGTAAGATAATTATAAAACTTGTGCAGGTTTTCACCATCGGTTTTGAGAGAATCAAAAAAGGAACAGAGACTGGGGAATCCTTCACGGACCAGCAGCTGATTGATTCTTCGCTCCATCTGCTTGTCCTTGTAGTTTTCCAGGTTAAGGCCGGTATACAGAAAGAATTCTTTTTTGAACCTTGGAAAATCCCAGGTTGTCGGCAAGCTAAGCCACTCCTCTTTTGTAAACTTGAAGCAGGCAGATTTCATGAAGTAAGATGTGTAACCTGTTCTGACTACCTGCCACCTAGAACAAAAAATTTTAATATTAGCGGCAAATTCAGGCCGACCCAGAAGCTGTCAAGCCATAATCCGGCCGGAACATTTTAGAAAATGCGCACCAGGCGGTCAATTTCCGCCGCTATTCTATCGGCCGGCATTCTCGCTGCCCCGGGCGCACTTTTCAGCATAGCTTCGGGCATGCTTGGAATCAAGGCCGTCACCGGATCCTGGGCCAGGAAAAGAGTATCGCTTTTCGCCTTTTTCAGGAAAGCAGATCCTGCTGCTCCGTCTTTGCCCATTCCGGTCATAATCACCACCAGGATTTTTTCAGCGCATCCGGCAAGCGATTCAAGCATAACATCAACTGAAGGCCTGACATAATTCACTTTCGGACCGGAGCTAAGATTGACCAGGCCGTTTTTGATAACCATATGGTATCCACCGGGGGCGATGAGAGCCCTTCCGGCTAAAAGGGCATCTTTTTCTTCAGCTTCCTTAACCAGTAAAGGTGAAATCTGGTTCAACCGCTGGGCAAATGAAGCAGTGAATCCGGGAGGCATATGCTGTGAAAGCAAGATCGTCGCCGGCAGATCGGCGGGTATTGTTTTGAAAACAGATTCCAAAACTTTCGGTCCCCCGGTAGAAGCCCCAATAGCGACAATAACACGCGGCTTTGTTCCCCTGACTGCAACCGCCTTTTTGGCAGGGGTCAGCGGGGATGGTTCAATGCGCGCCGGCTCTATAACGCCAATTCTGGCTGCAGCTGCTGCAATAATTTTTTCCGGGAGAAGAGTATTCAGTTCTTCCAGCGATTCATCAAGCTTGCTCCCGCTCGGTTTGGAAATAAAGTCAACCGCACCGGCGCTGAGAGCCTTAAGAGTACTTTCGCTTCCTGCCATAGTATGGCTGCTAAGCATAATAACTGGAAGCGGGCATTCCTTCATGATCAGTTCAAGGGTGGCCAGGCCGTCCAGGCGAGGCATCTCGAGATCCATGGTTGCAACATCGGGCCGCCTGGATTTAACCTTTTCCAGGGCGTCAAGTCCATCCCTGGCTGTAGCAGCAAGTTCCATTCCGGGAGCGCCCTTGATTATGTCGCTAATAACCCTGCGCATCAAGGCAGAGTCATCCACAACCAGAACCTGGATCGGTTTCATTTCTTCAACGCCCCCTTGCCCACCGTGGTGATTGACACTTCTCCGGTATCAACCATTAGGCGTAATGTTCTACCGCAGCTGCCGCCAACCTCCTCCAGGCTAATCTTGATTTTTTCTTTTTTTAGGGCATCACGAACAGCTTCAATATTTTTTTCGCCCACGCTTCCGCTATCGGTAGTAAAATTAAAAAGGCTGGCCCCGCCCGCAATTTTTGCAATCAGGCTGCTTTTTCTAGCGCCCTGTGCCGACATCTTTGCGATCAACTCAGGAACGGCCGTGTCAGCAAACTTGGCCGGATTAATACTGTTATCGCCGGGTTTACTGAATTTCACACTGTCATTGAGCAAGACGTGGGCCAGTCCGCCCACTTTTGTTCCCGGATCATAAAGGGTAATTCCCACGCAGGAACCGAGCCCGAAAGTGACAAGCACTCCACTATTCTTTTTTACAGCCAGATCGGCGATTTTAACATGTACTGTTTCCATAGGCAGCCTCCAGTGCAGGCTCTGCTTGTATCACTTAGACGACATTAAGACAGCTTGGCCAGCGCCTCGGCTATCCGGTCGGGTTGGAACGGTTTAACCACAAAATCCTTAGCGCCCGCATTCAGGGCATCGATAACCAGGCTTTTCTGTCCCATGGCGCTCACTACTACTACCGTAGCGCCGGGATCAAAGCTAATAATTTCTTTAATAGCCGTAATACCGTCCATATTTGGCATAGTTATGTCCATTGTGACTAATGAGGGCTTAAGCTCCTTGTAAAGTTCCACCCCTTTTAAACCGTCTTCACCTTCGCCAACAACCTGGTAGCCATTTTTTTCAAGCATATTCTTCAAGGTCATTCTCATAAACGCTGTGTCATCAACAACTAACACTGTTTTGCTCAACGTAATCTCTCCCTTCCTGTAAAAGACCAACAACATCTATAATCAGGGTTACCCTGCCGTCTCCAAGCACGGTCGCCCCGGCAATCCCCTTGATGCTTTTGAGCATATTGCCCAGCGATTTAATCATTATCTCCTGCTGGCCGACCAGTTCATCGACAATCAATCCGGTTTTGCGGTTGGAAACTTCAACGATGACAACGGAACAATCACCTTCAGGCATAGCCACGCTTTCAAATCCCAGCAGCGCCCCCAGCGAATAGAGGGGCACAACTTCGCCGCGCAGGTTGACAACAGGATTAGAGCGGATTGACCTGATTTCATTTTTCTCCAGGTAAACATTTTCCCTGATAATTTCAACGGGAACAGCGTATAACTGGTCGGCTGCCCGCACAAGCAACACCTTAATAATTGCCAGCGTCAGGGGAAGGCGTAAAACAAAACGGGTCATCTTGCCTATTTGACTGTGAACTTCTATTGAACCGTGCAGCGCTTCGATGCTGTTTCGTACCGCATCCATACCAACACCGCGTCCGGATACTTCGGTTACCT
>PWUG01000088.1 GCA_003562605.1 Syntrophomonadaceae bacterium
AACCCGGTTCTTACCGAAGCCAATGCCGCCCACTCAACGGAAGCGATGGAAAAGCTGGATTTCTTTGTCGTCCAGGATATCTTTCTGAACGAAACAGCTCAAATGGCCGATGTAGTCCTGCCGGCAGCATCATTAATTGAGAAGAACGGTACTGTGGTTAATACTGAAAGACGAGTACAGCGTATACGCAAAGTAATTGAACCGGTTGGGGAAGCAAAGCCTGATTGGTGGATCGTAAGCGCTATTGCCAACGAAATGGGAGCGGAAGGTTTTGCTTACAACAGTGCTGAGGAGATCTTTAATGAAGCTGCTTCTCTTACTCCCAGCTATGCAGGGATAACCTACGACAGGCTGGAAAAAGAAAGCATCCAATGGCCCTGCCCGACGGAAGATCACCCCGGGACACCTATTCTGCATACCGATAAATTCAACACCCCTTCAGGTAAAGGCAAATTGATGCCGATAGAATACAGACCCTCGGAAGATTGCTGCGATTTTGATTTTCCGCTGGTTCTGACCACAGAGCGCAACCTTTACCAGTATCACAGCACTATGACCCGCTCCTCCGAAGGGTTGGATGAGCTAAGCGGTGGCGAGCACATTATGATCAACCCGGCTGATGCCGAAAAGATGGGCATATCCGACGGTGATATGGTCGAAGTTAAATCGCGTCGCGGTGAATTAAAGGTTAAAGCAAAGATCACCCGGCGCAGCCAGGAGGGTGTGGCTTCACTCAGTTTCCACTTTGCCGAATGCCCGACCAACCTGCTGACCAGTGCAGCCTTAGACCCGGTGTCTAAAACTCCTGAAACCAAGGTTTGCGCCATCAGTATCGAAAAGGTGTAAAATAACTTTTCCAATCGACTATTACCGCATCATGAACATGAATAAGAAAGGGACAAAGATATTAATCGAAAGAAATCGGCACAGATGGAGCATTGATACTTTGAAGGGATCGCGGCCGTGTTTAATGGCCAGTGCCGTCATTACAGTAAAACCGCCTGGTGCTGCTGCCAGAAAACTGGTTAAAAAATCCCAACCTGTCAAGCGGTAGATGATCCAGGCTGTGCCGAAGGAAGTAGCAAATATCACTGCGGTTGCAATCAAAATCGGTACCAGGAATTCCGGATTAACCATGGTGATGATTGTTTCCAGCGAGATATTATCTGCAACCGTGATACCGATAAAGACTAATAGCAGGTCTAACAAGCGTGGTGAAAGCTTGCTTACCGGTACACCGGCAACTGAAACGGCAGCAACGAATATAGTTGATCCTACCAGTAAACCGGCGGGAACACCCATTCCTTCCAGCAGCAGCCCACCCACTGCAGCTATAAATAGGGTCAGCATAATTCTGAGCCAGGATTCTTTAAATGACGAAACCACGCGGAGAAGTGCATTCTGATTAAAATAAGTGCTCAGTAAGTTGCTGAATAACCCAGCGATTGTTAAGGCAGTTGTTTTTTCGCAACTCACTACTTTTTTGGCCGGGGTTTTGGTTTCGTTTTTTAAATTCCCTGGTGGTTTTTTGGGGCCGCGGTTTTCCCGCACCTCGATCCATTTAAGCAGTAATGGAAAGATAAGGATAGTGCCCAGCATCCGGATCATCTGCATGACGATAATTACCGTAACTCCTGCACCTGAAGCGAGGGCGATAACAGTTATCTCGGGCAGGCCACCCATACTAGCCGAGAGCATCGCCGTGTAGAGGTCCATTGCAGAGTAACGGGCCAGGAAAAAACCGATAACAAATACTATAGAAAGAGCCCATGCAATAATTATCACTGCTGAAACGGCCATGGGCTTAAGTTCACGCACCGCATCTCTGTTCAGCATTGAGCCGACAAATATGCCGATAATTATCTGTGCTGCAGGAAATAAAAAATCAGGTGAAGTTGGCAGCTCCACTTGCATTGCACGCAGAGTACCGATTACCGCTACCGGGCCAATCACTTCAGAAGCCGGCATTCGTATTCTGGACAGCAAAAACCAGCCGGCTAATCCGAGCCCGAAAAGGAGTAGTATGTCACTAATTATTTGTACAAACATGATCACATTATAACATTATAAATAACAGCCTTTCCTTCTGATTCACTGTCGCTTGCACCGGTCTAACAAGCAATATTTCCTGTCTGAACAGGTTAAATAGTATGATATAATTAAACCTGCCTGGTCATAAACAGCCGGCGGAGAGGCAGGAAGCGCGGTTTAATGTTCCCTTTACGCGATACAATAACTTATCACGGTGCCACTCTTGCTACAATCGGCCTGATTATCCTGAATGGTATTGTTTTCTTATATCAATTTTCTCTCGGGATTAATGTGTTTCCGGAGTTTTTTTATACTTTCGGTTTTATCCCCGACATTTTCTTTCAGGATCCCATTGGTGAATTTAGCACTATATTTACAAGCATGTTCGTTCACGGTTCCTTTTTACACATGTTAAGTAATGTTTGGTTCCTCTGGGTATTTGGCCCCGCTGTTGAAGGCCGGCTTGGATTTTTCCGTTTCATGCTTCTCTACCTGCTTGCGGGCATTGCTGCTGCTCTTACGCAGGGCTTTTCATTGCCTGAGAGCACTATTCCCATGGTTGGTGCTTCAGGAGCCGTCTCAGGCATTCTTGGCGCCTACCTGATTCTATTCCCCCGGGCTAGAGTGCTAACTATCATTCCGCCTTTTTTCTTCTTTTTCTTCTGGCTGCCAGTGCCGATATACCTGGGCTACTGGATATTGATCCAATTTGTTTATGTTTTTTATGAGGTGGCTGGTATAGCCTGGTGGGCTCATATCGGAGGTTTCTTTCTCGGCCTGGTGCTGGTCTTGTTTATGCGGCCCAAAAGGAATTACCGTGCCGACCCCTTCTGGGAATGCTGGCGCGACTACTGCTAAGCCGGCTTGGACGAAAGGACGTTTGCATATTTATCAACAAATCGATTTGAAGCAAGGAGGCTTTTTCTATGGAAAATATTTCTCAGCTTTTCTGGTTATTCATAATTATAATGGCGCTGACACCCTACCTGCAGCAGCAGATCCTGCGCTCTGCCCGTACTCGTAAGATAATCGAGCTCGAGCGTAAGCGCGGCAGCCGCGTTATTACCCTGCTTCACCGTCAGGAAGCGGTTAGCTTGCTCGGCATACCGCTGACACGTTACATTACTATCGAAGATTCGGAACAGGTTCTGACGGCTATTCGTCTGACTGATAAAGATGCGCCAATTGACCTTATTGTCCATACTCCTGGCGGGTTAGTCCTTGCTTCCGAGCAGATTGCCGAGGCCCTCTTGCGTCACCCTGGGAAGGTTACTGTCTTCGTACCCCATTACACAATGTCCGGCGGCGCCCTCATTGCTATGGCTGCTGACGAGCTGGTCATGGATGAAAATGCAGTCATCGGCCCGCTCGATCCCCAGCTTGGCCAATATCCCGCCGCTTCACTGGTTAAAGTCCTCGAATCCAAAGAAATGAAAGATATTGACGACCAGACCATCATCCTGGCAGATGTTGCCACCAAGGCTTTGCGTCAAGTTAAGAGCACTGTTAAATGCCTGCTTGCCAAGCATATGGATGAGGAGCAGGCCGAAGAAACAGCCGAAAAACTAACCCAGGGAACCTGGACTCACGATTACCCTATTGATGTTCAGCAAATTGCCGAGATGGGCATCAACGTCAACACTAACATGCCTGGTGAAATTTACAGCCTGATGAGCATGTATCCTCAGCCCCGCACAGCCCGGCCGAGTGTTGAATACAATCCCGGCCCGGTTTACCCCTCAGGGCCGAATGAAAAATAATAAAGAGGAATACTAATAATGTCCGACCAAATAGATCTTTCTAAAATGGAGAAAAAAATCATCATTCGCAGTGTTGAAGAAAAGGATCTCGACGCTATTGTAGAGCTGAGCAAGATCTGCTTCCCCAACATGGAGCCGTGGGCCAGGGAACATCTTAAAAGCCATATAGATATTTTTCCCGAAGGTCAGTTATGTGTGGAATATGACGGACAGATCATCGGCGCATCCTCAAGCCTGGTTATCGATTTTAACGAGTACGAGGATCGTCACACCTTTGATGAAATTACTGATAACGGTTACATTACCAACCACGATCCCGATGGTAAGCACCTATACGGTATCTCGATCATGGTCCATCCGGATTTCCGCCGCCTGCACGTCGGCACCCGAATCTACGAAGCACGCAAAGAGTTGGTTCAGCGCCTGAATTTAAAAAGTTTCCTTGTTGGCGGGCGCATTCCTTTTTACCACAAATATGCCGACCGTATGACTGCCGCGGAATATGTTCAACAGGTCATCCAGCAGAAGATGTATGATCCTGTCCTAAGTTTCCAACTGCTGAACGGCTTTAAACTTAAATGGGTCAACCCCCACTATCTTGACGACGATAAAGCTTCTCTTAGCTACGCTGTCCTGCTAGAATGGAGCAATGTCGACTACCTGCCCCGCTCCAGGCGGCTTTACCTGCGTGCATTTCCTGTGCGCATCTGTACTGTGCAGTATATGCTTAAAAAAATAAGTTCCTTCGAAGCGTTCGCCAGCCAATGTGAATATTATGTAGATGTTGCAGCACTTGACGAATCCGACTTCGTCGTTTTTCCTGAAACGTTTACCTTACAGCTGCTTTCGTTTCTGGGCGAAAGTGTGCCCAGCCTGCAAGTCCGGCGCCTGGCCGGGTTCACTGAACAGTATATCGAGTTGTTTGGCACTTTGGCCGTGAAACACAACGTCAATATCATTGGCGGTTCCCATTTTGTTGAAGAAGACGAGCTGATCTATAACGTCAGCTACCTGTTTCGCCGTGATGGGACCATCGATCGCCAGTACAAACTGCACATTACCCCCGATGAGAAAACCTGGTGGGCAATTCAGCCCGGAAAAGAGCTTAATATTTTCGACACCGACTGCGGCAGGATTGCTATCCTGATCTGTTACGATATACAATTCCCCGAATTGTCCCGTCTTGCTGTTGACCGCGGCGCCCGTATTATCTTTACCCCATTCTGTACCGATGACCGCCAGGGTTACCTGCGGGTGCGCTACTGTGCCCAGGCGCGTGCCGTCGAAAATGAGATCTACACTGTCATTTCCGGTACTGTAGGCAACCTGACCCACGTGCCGCGTACAGATACCATGTACGCCCAATCAGGTATCTTTTCACCATCCGACTTTACTTTCTCCCGCGACGGTATAGTTGGCGAATGCAGCGCAAATATCGAAACAATCGTCATCGGCGAAGTAGACCTCGAAATCCTCCGGCGCAATCGTGTCACCGGAACAGTCACCCACCTGAAAGATCGACGTAAAGACCTCTATAGGATAGTAGAAAAGCCGCCAGAAAAATACCGTTAGGCTGTTTTTAGTACAGAGGGACGGAGGTAGTGTACTAAAAAAGGCAGATTAACTTGATATACTTAAGATAAGGGGATATAGATGAATAATATTTTACAAATTACATTAATCGGGCTTGCTGCCGGAACAATTGGCACCGGATCAGGAGCAGTTATCGCATTATTTGTAAAAAACCCGAGCAAGGCACTACTTGGTTTTATCCTGGGTTTTGCCGGGGGTATTATGCTGGCTATTGTGCTTACAGATCTGCTGCCCGAGTCAATGGAAGCAGGAAGTTTCTTTACAGCTTTTATCGGGCTCCTGATTGGCGCCGTATTTATTCTTATCCTTGATCTAAAGATGCCGCACTTCCATTTTTTTGAAACAACTGAAGAGCTTGCTCGTTTTATCCGTACCGGTACCATTCTCGGACTTGGAATTGCTATGCACAATTTGCCAGAGGGTATCGCTATCGGGGCCAGCTATGTCGCATCACCAGCCCTTGGTTTTACACTGGCTTTAACTATAGCCCTCCATAACATCCCGGAAGGGATTGCCATGGCCTGCCCGCTTTGTGCCGGCGGTATGCGTCTGCGCTGGATTTTGTTTTATACCGCTATGGCGGGTTTGCCGATGGGTCTGGGAGCATTTATCGGAGCCAGTCTTGGTGCGATTTCTCCGCTGGTGCTCTCGCTGTCTCTCGGTTTTGCCGGGGGGGCGATGCTCTACATAATTTTTGGTGAGCTAATTCCCGGCGCGCAGAATTCTGGAAGCGGCCATTCAGGCACTTTTGGTGCTGTTTTTGGCACTATTGCCGGCATCCTATTGCTTTCAGTAATATAGAGATCAGTAAGGGTTTTAATCTTTAAATTTCCAAGGGCGCAGAAAATAAATCTAACAACCAAATTATGGAAACGTTTACGCCCGGGGGAAAGGTATGCTATAATACGCATGTTTAATAGAAGCCCTGGCGAAAATCTGCTTAAGGAGTTGATTATAAATGGATAGTTCGGGTAAAGGTAAAGCAAACCGCCTGATTCATGAAAAGTCGCCTTACCTGTTGCAGCATGCCTATAACCCTGTCGATTGGTATCCCTGGAGCGATG
>PWUG01000344.1 GCA_003562605.1 Syntrophomonadaceae bacterium
GTTTCTCATGGCCCTGCAGCATCTGCTTCAGCCCAGGAGCAAGCGGGGCGCCTACCTGCACCAGGGGCGCTACCTGAAGCTTGAGCCGGTGGAATTAAACCACCTTTACCGGGCCTTAGACGTGCTCCACCAGCACAAAGAACGGCTGGAAGACGCGCTGTACTATGCCCAGCGCACCCTGCTGAGCATGCAGATAGACGTGGTCTTCTTCGATGTGACCACCTTCCACTTCGAAAGTGTCAGGGCCGACTCCCTCCGGGATTTCGGGTTCAGCAAAAACGGCAAGCCGGGTGAGGTCCAGGTGGTTTTGGCCCTGCTCATTGACCGCGAGGGACGGCCGATCGGCTATGAGCTGTTCCCTGGGAACACCTTCGAGAGCAAGACCTTAGAGTCCGCCCTTGAAAAGCTGGAAAAACGCTTCGGCCTGCGCCAGGTCATCATCGTGGCCGACCGGGGGATCAACAGCAAGCTGAACGTAAAAAAGATCCATGACCGGGGCTACCGCTACATCGTCGCTACCCGCATCCGCAAGATGAACAAGCAGCTGACCGAGGCCCTGCTGGATTTTAGCGGGTATACCGAGATCCCTAACGGTGAAGATGAACCCCTTTTCTTCAAGGTCAAAGAATACCTCCGCGAGATCAAAGACGACGGGCAAACCTGCCGCATCCCGGAACGCCTGGTCTTTACCTACGCGGCCAAACGGGCCAAGAAGGACCGGGAAGACCGAAGGCGGCTGGTGGAAAAAGCGCATCGTTTGCTCCAAAGCCCGTCTACGATCAAAGCCTCCGCGAAAAAAGGCGGCAGGAAATACCTCAAAGAGTTGGGAACCGGCAGCGTTTTTGCGCTGGATGAGGCCTCGATTGCCCAGGATGAACGGTTCGATGGCTACTACGGGCTGCAGACCAACGACCCGGACCTGGACCCCAAAGCGGTGCTGGAGGCCTACCAGACGCTCTGGAAGATCGAGGAGTCCTTCCGGCTGATGAAAAGCACCCTGGAAGTCAGGCCGGTATTTCACTGGACCGAGTCCCGCATCAAGGGCCATTTCGTGGTCTGTTTCCTGGCGTTCCTCCTGGAACGGACCCTGGAACTGAAGCTGAAAAACGCCAGGATTGCCGCTTCCCCGGAAACCATACGCGAGGCGCTAAATGCCATGACCTTTACGAAAGTCCACCTGGACAACAACGTTTTCTACATTAAAAACAAGGGCACCGAACTCAGCAACCCGATCCTGCGCGCGTTAAACATGAAACCACCCAAGAACCTGCTCGCGGAAGAAGAGCTAAAACTGTAAATAACTGGCAAATGTAGTGGCAAAATGTACACGTTTCTTTTTTTGTATGCCCATTCTATGGGGGTTCACAAAGATTAACTGATAAAGTCAGGAATAGCGCTTTCAAGGGGTCGTAAAACCTTTTGACTGGAAGTTCACCCGCGATGATTTAATCAGCTTGTGCAAAAAAATGTCATTACCTCAAACTACCAGTAAAGAGTTGTGTGCTGTAGGTTGCTAAAATATACGTCATTATAATTATGTTTCGAGTACTAAGTTTCTAAGGGAGAGTTTAGATTGGGCGGGAGACGATGCACTTCATAACACACTTGATTACCCTTTCCTGCTCCTCTTCGGAGAGGTTAGATCCAGAAGGAAGGCAGAGGCCCTCGGCAAAGAGCCGGTCTGACACACTATCTCCCGGTTCATGGGGAAAATAGTCACACCCCGTAAACAGCGGCTGCAGATGCATGGGTTTCCAGACTGGTCGCGCCTCAATATTATCCTGCTCCAGTGCGTCGATGATTGCATCCCGGTCTAAGCCGCACATCCGTGGGTCCACCGTCAACGCCGTCAGCCAGCGGGTCGAGTGCCCGAAAGTGGCCTCGGGCATAAAAGTGATCCCTTGCACCCCAGAAAAAGCTTCAGCATAGCGCTGGAACACGGCCCTGCGGGCCTCAACCCGCTTCTCCAACACCTCCAGCTGGCCTCGCCCAATCCCCGCCAGCACGTTACTCAAGCGGTAGTTGTAACCCAGTTCGCTGTGCTGGTAGTGCCGGGCCTGATCCCGGGCCTGGGTGGCCCAGTAGCGGGCTTTCTCTAGCCCCGCCAAGTCATTGGAGACCAGCATGCCGCCCCCTGAGGTCGTGATGATCTTGTTGCCATTAAAGGAGAACACCCCGTACTGCCCCAGCGAACCGCTGGCTTTACCCCGGTAAGTCGCCCCCAGGGATTCCGCGGCATCCTCGATCACCGGTACGCCTTGGGCCGAACAAATCGCCAGCAGGGGTTCATAATCGGCGCTCTGCCCGTAGAGGTTGACCACAATCACCGCCCTGGGCCGCCGCCCTTGCTCCTGCTCCCTGGAAAAGGCCCGATCCAGGGCAACGGGCGACATGTTCCAGGAGCCCGGTTCGCTGTCAAGGAAAACAGGTACGCCGCCCCGGTAGAGCACCGCGTTGGCGCTGGCCACAAAGGTGAGGCTGGAACAAAACACCCGGTCCCCCGGCCCCACCCCCGCCAGCCGCAGCGCCAAGTGCAGCGCTGCCGTGCCGGAATTGAGAGCCACCGCGCATTTCACCCCGGCATAAGCGGCCATCTCCTTTTCAAAAGCATCCACGTGCTGGCCCAGGGGGGCGATCCAGTTGGTGTCGAAGGCTTCCTGGATGTACTTTTGCTCTCTCCCGCTCATGTGGGGGGAGGAGAGGTAAATGCGTTCAGAATGTCCAGTCATAAGTTGCCTCATTCAATCTTATTCTCAATAATTACTCTTATGTATTTGCTCCAAATCATGATCCTGGAAAAGATGCTCTATTTTCATGTCGCTGTAATTAATAAATTTCGACAATTACCACTTGAAACTGGTTCAGAATGAGTGCTTCGGAGGATTACAACATCTGAATTCACAGCATAATTCCCTCATATTTTCCTTCATATTACAGTCTCTTTAAGAATCCCCTCATTTACTAATGTGTATTTTATCCCATTATATCTATACAGGCGCCCACAGGGAGTAAACCAGAATACTCAAATCTTCAAGTCATTATCATTATTTTAGTATCTAATTCATTATTACCTCATTTTGCGTTTTAGATATCTACGCACCTACTAAGAATCTTATATCTTGTTTTAACATCAAACTTCTTTTGTTCCTTGACCAACACTTTCATAACCTTTAAACTCAGGCATTGTCAAATTCCCTTGGTGACTGATGCCCTCTGCCCTAATGACCTTCAGAAAAGTCATCCATAAGGTTTTTATATCTAACCAGAAAGACTGGTTATCCACGTACCACACATCCAACTTAAATTTCTCCTCCCAGGTCAATGCATTTCGGCCATTAACCTGGGCCCACCCGGTTATACCCGGCTTCACATGATGGCGCCTGGCTTGCTCCGGTGTATAGAGAGGCAGATACTCCATTAACAAAGGGCGGGGGCCCACGATACTCAGCTCTCCCTTCACAACATTGATTAACTGGGGTAGCTCATCCAAGCTGTATTTCCTCAGCCATTTCCCTAGACCCGTAAGTCGAGCTTCATCAGGCAGTTCCTTCCCCTGGTTGTCCTTTTCATCGGTCATGGTTCGGAACTTGTAAAGCAAAAAAGGCTTACCTTTATACCCCGGGCGAAGCTGGCGGAATAACACTGGAGGGCCCATTGTAGTATAAACAGTCAACGCTAAGAAGAAAAACAATGGCAGAAGCACTGTTAATAAAGTTAATCCTGCAAAAAAATCAAAGAACTTTTTCCCCATTACTACAACACCTCATAGGTTGAAAGGACATTCTTATCTAAAAGAATAAATCCATTCGAAATAATCCTTAATGTGCCTAACTTATCCTGGTAAAATATCTACTTTAATTTTGCTTAACCCAACCCCATAGCCTCTAAAATCACCCGATTCACCTTATGGACATCGTATTTCTCTTCAGCAATCTTCCTGCTTTGGTGTCCCATTTCCTGCATGAGCTCGGGATTTTCAATGAAACGCTCCATCACCCTAGCCAGGGCCTTGCTGTTTTTCACCGGCACCAAAAAGCCGTTGACGCCCTCCTGTACGGTTTCCCGGCAACCCGGGGCGTCCGTTGTGATGATGGGCCTGCCCATGGCCATTGCCTCCAAAATAGTCCTAGGAGTCCCCTCTCTATAAAAGGATGGCAACACATAAACGCTCGCACCTTCAATGTAAGGACGAACATCATCAGTACTTCCCAGATAATATATTAAACCCGCTTTAATCCAACTATCAATTTCTTCCTTCTTGATCGCCGTTGGGTTTTCGTCAAAAGGGCCGAGCAACTTAAATTGAGCCTCTGGATATTTGCCTTTGATTTCCCGTGCAGCCTCTACGTATTCCCTTATTCCTTTATCTCCCAATAATCTGGCAATTAATATAAATGAAACCGGTCCATTTGGAATCGGCGCAGGACAGTACTTACCTGTATGCACACCGGAACCGTCTATTTGCACCACTTTATTATCTTCTGCCTGAATAATGCCGAATGATTTGAAATCAATAATGTCATCTGGATTTTGAAAAAAAACTCGTTTGTTGCGCTTTAAAGCTTTCTTGTATAATAAAATTGCAATCTTCTGCAATAAGCGCTGTTTTATTGAACTCCCCACAAATACAAAGCCCAACCCGGTGATCATGGAATATATTTCTGGAGTTTTAGCCAGAGAGGCAACAAGGGAACCATATATCACCGGCTTGATCGTGTACAAAAAAGCGATATCTGGTTTTTCTTTTTTAAAAACCTTCTCAAGGGTTCGTATGGTCTGAAAATCTTTTTTTGGATTCAGGCCGGTCCTGCACAAGGGAATTGACCGATACCTGGCCCCCAATGCCTGCACTCTTTCCTTAACCTCATCTCCCGGGGCCAAGGCCAGAACTTCATGTCCCAGATCGAGCCACTGTTTGATTAGGTCTCCGCGAAAGTTGATTAAGGAAGTGTTTTCCCCTGCGATGATAGCTATTTTAGACAAGGAAACGGATGACCCCTTTCTTTGTGCCGGAGTAAACTGACACGAGACTAAATCTTATCCACGCACTGCGTAGTAATACTTGTACCACTTTAGTTTTTGTTATAAAAACCCTATCCTCCCTTTTTATTCAATTCTGCAGTCAGTTATCTTTGTTGTTCTTGTGGCAATTAACAGTCTTCTTGTAAATTTTTTCAAATCGACTGACAATACCAGGAAGATTATATTTATCTATAACTCTTTTTCTAGCAGCAATCCCCAGCTTTGTTCTTTCCTCTGGACTCATATTGATTAGCTGCAGCCAAGCCTGAGCCAGCGCTTCAGGATTCTTAGGAGGTACAACCAAGCCAGTATCCCCGACGATGAGGGCAGAATCCCCAACATCGGTTACAACGCAGGGCACTTCACAAGCCATGGCTTCACCAATTACATTTGGAAAAGACTCTCCAAAAGAAGAAGAAGAAGCAATATCCACTGCTGCAGTAATACGGCTTATATCATTTCGTTTTCCTAAGAGAAAAGTGCCTCGGCGAACATTGGCTTCTTCAATCCATTGAACCAATTGCTGATTATTCCAGTTAACTCCATCACCGCACAACAAGAAAATGGCCTTTTTGCTATATTTGTCAATAAGCAGTGATGCTGCCTGAATAAAATTATAATGATCTTTTAGGGGGGTAAAACGTGCTACACAAACTATAATGATCGCGTCATCTGGAATATTCAGTTCTCGCCTTACAGAATGCTTCGCATTAAGGTCTGGAGAAAAAGCTGATAAATCAAAACCATTTGGAATAACTAACATTTTATTAGAATCATAGCCTAGATCATTATGTATTTGCTTGGAAGCTTCAGAGTTACAAATGATTCTTTCTGGTATCCGCTTTGAAAGCTTAGCGCATAACTTTGCAGTAAAAATTGTACTTTTTTTGTTTCCTTCAGGAGTAAGATTGCTGTGGCGAATGCCCCAAATTACTGGAATGTTTTTATTTAGTTTAGCAGCTAGGCCACCAATTAAGTCGGCATGGTACATCCAGGTTTGAATTATGTCCGGCTTTTCTTTTTTAAACAAACCAACTAACTTAGCAACCTTGGTAGGATCAGGTATGCCTCTTTTCATCCCCAGAGCTGTTAAAGGTATATCAAGTGTATTAATTGTTTCCCCGACTGGGCCAATATCAGTCAAAGAAACAACATGGGGAATAAATGTGTTTCGATCCATGTGAGAAAGTAGCTTGTACAGCATCATTTCCGCGCCACCTGTATTTAAGCCAACAATAACATGGAATAGTTTGATCATCTAATCTCGCCTTTTTGAACGTTATTAACCGATATATTAAGGTTTACAATACTACCACTAATCATTCTTACTTATTAATAATATCAACCCATTGCTCTACTATATCTTCTAAAGAAAAATGTGATGCCCTTTCTATCCCTTTTTCTTTGTAATAACTCA
>PWUG01000111.1 GCA_003562605.1 Syntrophomonadaceae bacterium
CGGGTCAACAGCATGATAATTAAAAAGGTCGGCAATTACACCGGATAATCTGGGCACACCCAACAACAATACTGTCAGGAAAAGGACCCAGAGGATTTTCTGCAATGCTTTTTTCATTACCAGCTCTCCAATTTATTTATTGCCTTTTGTTTTATCAGTATCATTTTCTCAACAGTCAAAGTTTTACTTTAAGATAATATAACATATCTTTAACCTGATCATTTCAATTTTTAGTATAATGATAAGGTGACTAACAAACCTGCTTACAAAGAAGTCGAGGCCAAAAGTGCCCTGCACAAGCTGAAAAGAAAGATACCGTACGGCTGGGATTTAAACCTGTACAGGGGATGTTCTCATAACTGTGTTTACTGTTATGCCGCCTCTTCCCATCTATATTCAGGAAACATTGATTTTTCCGGAGAAATTTTAGTTAAAACCAATATTGCTGAAATCCTGGACAAGGAACTTCGGGCACCCGGCTGGCAGCACAGCGTTATAAATATCGGTGGTGTTACCGACAGCTATCAGGCTGTGGAAAAACATTACCGCCTGATGCCTCAGATCTTGAAAGTTTTAATCAAACACAGAAATCCGGCCATCATATCATCCAAATCAGACCTCATTTTAAGAGACTATGATTTAATTGATCAACTCTCCAGGATCACTTACATAAATGTCGCCCAAACCATAACAACCTGTGACGAAATAGTCAGGGGAAAAATTGAACCGGGCGCGGTCTCATCAGAAAAAAGATTTGAAGTGTTAATAGAGTTCAGGAAAACAAATGCCTCGCTTGGTCTTCACGTTATGCCGATTATACCTTACCTGACAGACCAGGAAGAGAATTTAGAAGAACTTTGCCATCAGGCTAAAGAATGCAAAGTTGACTACCTTCTGCCCGGCACCCTCTATTTAAGAGGTCACACCAGGACCCGGTTTATTGATTTTATGAATAAAGAATATCCTGCCTTAACCGAGCAGTTTAAGAAACTCTATAAGACTGGAAGCGCTGGAAAACCCTATAAAACTGACCTATACCAGGTTGTAAACAGGCTGAGGAGCAAATATGATTTGTCAAGCAGCTACATGAAGCCAATGAAAGACAGGTTAACCGGCAACAAACCTTCCCCAGGCCAGTAGGGTAAAAGAGATCTGGCCGCTAATCCAACACCATCATCTTTTCACCGCCGTACTCCACTCCGGCACAATAGCCGATGTCCTGAAAAATTATCCGGCCACCTGCATTTTCTTTGAGGGTTATAGTAACAAGCCCCTGCAGATTCTCCTGGACCAGCGGCACCATTTGATCACCACGAGGTCCATTCAACAAAATAAAATCTTCACCACTAGTTTCACAATCTATAGTCAAGTTATATCTCCTATTTTGCAAATGCATGATCACATCAGTTCCTTTTTGAATCACTTCCACTTTACTGCGATTCATTGTGGTAAATTTAAAAAAAGTGCCGTCCACATACAAGCCAACTAAAAAACCCCTGAAGCTTGAAACAGGAAACGGTATATGCCCAAGGGAACAGCTCAAGGATACACGTTGTTTTTGAAAATGGTTACACTGAATCCAAATCCATGAATAAGGAAAAGCAGCACCCCAGTTTTTTTCTATGTAACCCTTTCCACCACTGAAATCAACTGACTGGCCATTAATATCAAGGGAACCCGTTAAATTAAAATCCATAGCGCAGACCTGGCTGTAACACTGCATCTTCATGATATAGTTGTAAAAGCCCATACTGCCAGGATTGAGGAAATTATCCGGCCAGTAAAGGTGGTTGTCAAATTGTATCCTGCCCTTTATAACTGCACTATTCCCGACCAGGTTAAATAGAATACCGCTCTGGCCGAAATTGTTACCGGCTATATCTAAATAAAAAGCATCTTTAGCAGCAGAAAAATCCTCAGTGGAAAAACGCTCATAACAATAGGTCTTGCTCATGCCGTCAACTACCTGGATAAAAGCATGGTCATGATCTGAAACCGAACTGAAAAACACCCCAGGGATAAAGGCATAGGCGTGCTTCATATCCCCGTCGACCAGTTTAAAATACCAGCCTTCAAAATAGTTCTTTCCCAACCTGTCATGGTAAAGATCTGGATTACGCAGGCTTCTGAGATTCATATTATAAATATTCCTTTCATTACAAATTGAAAAATAATTTAGTCGCTCTAATAAAAGGTGCGGCGATAATGCTTAGTCTGGTTTTGCTCATACTATATCATATTTCAGTTTCTTATCCGAAAAGCTGATGACCGACAGGGTAAAGGTTTAGGGATTATGTATAGAGTGCAACTACCCTCATGATTTGAACCCCTTATATTTGATCCCCTACCGGCTTTAATTATTTTTTTATAATACCAACAAGGGAGAGCTTTAAGTTGATAATCATGCCCTTGTTTTTAGGGCAGGATAGCCTATGCCAGTGAAGGTGCAGTCTAATCGACCCTCGTACACCAAAAATAATTGTGCAGATTAAGGTGTGCTGCTGGTAAACTTCCTTTTGTCCTTCCTACAAATCATCTGGATGGTATGGTTGCCGGACATAACCGCAGTCGGGATGCCACCACCCGGATTAACCCACTGCCCTGCCATATAGAAATTTTCCAGACCGGGCAAGGTCTTTCGCATCGAAGAGAGCAGTGAGAAATCGCTTTCGTCGAACATCCAGCCTTCATAGGAGCCCCTCCAGTTGCCGGTATATCTTTCCCAGGTTATCGGTGTTGCTATATCAGTCATTTCCACCTGCTCAGTAATTCCCGGAAAGCGCTCTTCCAGCCCGCCAATTACTGCCTGCACAATAGCTTCTTTCTCATCTCTGTAAAGTCTTAGATCCTGCCTAAGCTCGTGCCATAAATCATAGTTGGTCTCAAATTGCACTATTAATGTATTTTTCCCCTGCGGCGCCATGGTGGGGTCAAAACTGTAGGAGCGAACATTAATGGTATCTTTATTTTCACCGGCCACCACTATCGGCTTTAATAGAGGGTAGCTTAACCCCCCGATCGAAACAGGTAAATCTTCGAGTTCGCGTGCCACTCCCAACCCCACGTAAACCAGGGGCTGAAAAAGCTTGGGGTTGTCATATTTACTTTTAACCTTTTCATCCAGGTAAACTCCACCCAGCATATCGAAGATGGTGGTGCGGCCATCGGCAGCTGATATAACCCAATCGGCCCGGTGTTCGCTGCCATCTGCCAGGCGGATACCAACCGCGCGGTTGTTTTCTACCAGGATCTTAATCACCCGGGAGTTATAATGTATCTCGCCTCCTAAAGCAAGGTAACGCTTTTCAATAGAGCCCACCAGCGAGAGCGCTCCGCCAATAATATATCCGGCAGACTTGCTGTGTTGCAAACCGAGCAGAAACAGGAGCATCATCATCGGGTTTTCAGCGCCGAAGCTTTTGCCGATCATCTCCCTTAAGAAGGGGCTTTTGAACCGTTTGGCAAAATCGCCGATGCTGAAACCACCCCACTTTTTATAAAAGCCAATCTGTGTGATCATCTTGAAAAGTTTTATTTTGTCTAATATTCCGTAGTTTTCCTGCGGTTTTTCCACCGGGACCGACATTTTTGATGCTTTCCGAATTGCTCCGGTGAGCTCTTTTATTACCACTTCGTCTTCCGTCGATATTCCCAGCAGGTATTCTTCAAAACGATCAGCATTGCAGTAGACTAAAAATGCTTTGCCGTCGCGGCTTTCATTGACCATATAGAGGTTATGGTTATAGATCTTCCAGCCTGGCGCTGCTCCGAGCTCTTCCCAGAACGGGTAAAATTCAATCCCCGGCCTGGTCCCCACTACCCAGTTAACGGCCCCATCAATGGTATAACCTTTGCGCTTCCAGGCGGTACAAACACCCCCGGGTATGCTGTGCATCTCAAAAATTGAGGTCCGGTAACCGTTCATTCGCCCATAGCAGCCTGCGGACAGACCGCTCAGTCCTCCGCCAATGATAATAATTGATTTTTCATTCATGATCATCCCTCCAGGAGCGTGCTAAGCATAAATTGCTTCACCTCTTCAGGTGCCATCAATTAAAAGCAAATAATTATTGTTGTTTCAAGTTCGATCATATTGTTTTTAACAAATGTTGACAAGGGGTATATATTTACATTTTCAATCTCACTCCTAGCCTTATTATTTAATTACTGAGATCTCTGAATCGCCTTTAATAAGTTAATTAAGGTTGTACGGATGATGCCAAGAAGGGTTGGAAGAAATCTGTGGTAATCTTTTTCTTAATTTAAATTACCCTGTGGTTTATCTTTAAAAATCATGAAAAAACTCTTGACAATATAACATGCGTTATTTATAATAACAATAGTTATACATTATAACACAGGTTATAGGGAGGTGATTAAATGAGACAACCAAGCGTCTATTCGCGCGAACAGGTAGTTGAAGCCGCGCTCGAACTTGTCCGGGAGGAAGGCTGGGGTAAGGTAACCACGCGGGCTATCGCCCAAAAGATCGGTTCCTCAACCATGCCCATTTACTCCCACGTGCGCTCGGTGAAGGAGCTGGAAAAAGAGTTGCGGGTTAAAGCCCGTGAAATTCAAAAAAGCTTTCAGCAACGCCCTTACAGTGAACATGTCCTTTTAAATCTGGCTTTCGGTTACGTGGTCTTTGCCCGGGACGAAAAAAATCTGTTCCGGTTTCTCTACCTGGAAAGCCCAGACCAACTCGACCTGGAGAATGGAGAAGGCATGAAAGAATCATTTTTTCTGGAATTTGGTGAAGACAGCGAGGAAGGAAGGGCTCTGAAAGAGCTAAAAAGCTCCGGGCAGGAAGTGCTGATCCGCTACACCTGGATCTTTACCCACGGCCTGGCCATGCTTGTCAATGCCGGAACCTTCGGTTCCAATTCAAACCAATCCATAATGCGCTTCCTGATGAACGCCGGAGAAGCGTTCTATCTGTGGGGAATTCGTCAAGAAGGAGGAGATGAAAGTGGAGAATAATGCTAAGAAGAGTTTTTTCCAGTTTGCCGGACGCTTTACTGTAATTTACATCCTGGCCTATTTTGCAGTGGCTGTTGTATTTATTGTCATCCAAGATGCCCTTCCCGTATCAAGCCGGGTCGCCCTTGATTTCTTTGAACCTTACCGCCTCGGCCTAACCGAACCGGTAACCCAGGTTCTGCGTGGGTTTTTCATCGCCCTGGTGCTCTACCCTTTCTATGATCTGATTGTCAAAGGAAAGCACGGTTTGGCTGTCCTATTCGCCGCCCTGTGGGGAGTGGCCCTGCTCGGTTCCCTGGAGCCGAAGCCCGGCTCAATCGAGGGCATGATTTATACCCATACCACTTTTCTGGAACACTTTCTGGTCCTGGCGGCGGGAGTGTTACAGGTTTTGCTCTTGTCCTGGCTTTTCCTGCGCTGGGAAAAAGGAGACTTAATCAAGCGCCCTGAAACTCAGAAAGGAGGCCTGGATGATGGAAAAAGTATCGTCTAAATGGCTAAGAGGTTATACCTTCAGATTTACCCTGTTGCACTTAATTGTCTACATGATTGTCGGTTCGCTGTTCTACGAGATATCCGGATACGAAGAAGCACTGGCTACTATGGAAGCTTTCGCTCTCTGGCGTGATCTGGAAAACATCGGGATGGTTGCTGTAGTTTTCTTCGGACAGATTTTCCGCGGTGCCATTTTGGCATTACTCCTTTATCCTTTTTACAACTCTTATATCAACAAGCATCACGGGTGGCTGTTGCTTTTTGGCCTGCTTTTCGGCTTGAAAGTAATTCCCATAATGTTTATCATACCCGAATCGCTAACCGTGATGTTGCAGGAATTGGCGGTGGGCCTGCCTGAAATTGTCACTCAGACCCTGGTATTTGCCCTGCTCTTCTTCTTCTGGGAAAGAAGAAGAAAACGCAAAACGGTTTCGATTGCTGCCTGAACGCTCAGTAATCCATCTCTCTGACACGAATCCGGATCTTGTCGTCGATCAGGAAGGATGATTGGGCATTCGTCTGGTCTTCCCGATTACATGGAAATTAAAACCGGAGACGGAAAGAGCCTTGTTGATCGCGTTTTGGAGGAGGGTGATATGTCCTGGTCAATCGAAGACATTATCGGGATTGTTCGGGATGCAAATCAATAGATCGTCCTTTTTTCTTGTCACCATGACATATAATCCGTTAGGATACCGGGCGGTGCGATTTAATAAGTTAAATACAATAGACGTCAGATCTTGAAATATTAATAATTCAGGGCACCTGCCTTAAGTACGCAGGACATTTTTGGATAATATTGAATGATACAAATTAATGGAGGTGATTGGCTTGAGAAGGGACCGCTATATGAAAAATGGTTTGATCTTCTTTTTTCTCTTATCCTTTTTTGTGTTGATAACAGCTTGTGAGTCTACACCGAACCAATA
>PWUG01000387.1 GCA_003562605.1 Syntrophomonadaceae bacterium
ACAGCGACACGACTGTGGACTTTACTCTAGCAGAGATTACTGAAGCAACGACTGTAAGTGTGGTTTCTATTGACTATGCTACTAGAGGCGGACCGAATAATGATAGGCATCTGGATATTACTGTAGCGTTAGAGGATGACCTAGGTGATCCTGTAGCTGATGCCTCTGTTTCTGCTACCCTGCACCGTGACGATGGAAGCTCCTGGGACTTCCATGGAACAACCGGCTCCGATGGCACCATTACCTTCAGCCTCAACAACCACGGCTCCGGTTGCTATGAGACGAAAGTAACAGCTGTTGAGGCCGAAGGGTTAGAGTGGGACGGAGTAACACCGGAGAATGGATATTGCAAAGAGTGATAAAGCTTTTTCCCCAAGCTTTAAGGAAATGCCTGGATTGGTAACTAAAAAAATAAATGGATTCGGGAGGCCGGGTTTACCTCGGCTTCCCGGTCCATCACAAGATGGAGACTACAACGCTAAAAACTCGTCTTTACATCGAACTACTTACCTTTATGATCAGAGGTATTGTCTTCGGAAAAATGCGCATTAGGAGGCGATATTTTAGAAAGAAAATATTTTCGAATCGGCAGCTAAAAAGTGCAGAGCAAGAAGGGCATGAAATGAGAGTTTTGTGGTTTGAAAATCTAAGCTCGTTTCCCGTCCACAAATGGTTTGCTTTTTCCCGCAAATCACTGTGCAAATTGTTGAAATATTTTCACATCGAGCAGGATTTTCTTAACACCTTGTAGAAGGGCATCATTCCTTCAAAAAAGGAGGTGATGTCTTATGGGTTAGCACATATTGTCATTAATAAAGAAAGGGAAACGTAAGTAAGTGGATTAATAAAAAAAAGGAGGAGCAAAGATAAATAAAAAGGCGTTGGTTAGTGCTACAATTCTTCTGGTTATTCTCATGTTGGCTGCACATCTGGGTGCAGCTCCTCAGCAACACAATGATGGGACCCCTGACCCCTGGGGAAACCGAGGGAGGGCGTAGCCCAAGTGAGGTTTTCCCAGGGGGCCTTCAACATTATTTGAGGCTAGATTTACCATGCTGTTTTAAGGGGGTGGGAAAAATTGCGTAATATTCTAGGGGCAGGAACCCCTACACAAACTTTTCCCATATATAAAAAAGATAGGGAGGTAGTGATATGAAAAACCTTAGATTGCTGATGGTGTTGTTTATGGTGTTGTTTTTAGTAACTGTTCTTATAGCTGGCTGTACACCTGAAGAAGATCCAACAGCAGACCCAGTTAACGATATTGAGACGGATGAACCTGAAGATGTAGAAATTGCTCCTGGAGTTCAAGAAATAAGATGGGGAACATCAGCTGTGGGATCTGCAGGCCACGGAGCGCTTGTTTCCTTAATGACCTTATTAAACAGAGAAATGTCCGATTATCACATAACAGTCCTTCCCACACCCGGAGCTGTATTTACCGTTAAAAGTTTTGCCCAGGACGAAATGGATGGTTATTACGGTGCAGACATTGCTTTTTATGAATATGCCCGCGATATTGAACGTTTCGAGGGTTTCCAAGCAGACGTCGTCAGAGAACCGGTACAAACTTTCTGGGCTTATCCCATGGAAGTTGGGCTGGCGGTTCGTGCCACAGATAGTGACAAGTATAACGAGTGGAGAGACCTGGCTGGCGAAAATGTATTTACGGGGCCGGCTCCCTGGGATGTGCGAATGAATTTGGAAAGGGCCATGGCCATTCTGGAAGTAAACCATAACTATACTGAACAAGACCTGGGAATGGTAAGCAGCGCCCTTGATGCGGGGCATATTGAAGCATTTATCGTTTACACGGCAGCTGAAGCTTCTGTGGCACCCTGGATTATTGAGGTTGAACTGGCCACAGATATTGCTGTCCTTAATCCAAGCCCTGAAGAGATGCAAATGATAAAAGATGGCGGCATGGATGTGGTTGAAGTTGACCCTGACGTTTTTGAAACAGATGTGCATGTTAATTCTGTCAGCCTCGTACCCTTTATTTACGGCTTTCATGTCGGCCTTGACGTTCCCGAAGATGATGTCTATAAGATGCTGACCATCATTGAAGAATTCTCGGAGGAACTGATGATGACAGATCGTTCTTATGCTGTCCTGCATGATGATATGGTAGAAATGCAGCGCAGGGGCGTTGCTTCTGCCATCAATGATGTAAAAGTACATCCCGGCCTGGCAAGATTCCTGCAAGAACGGGGTGTCTGGGAAGATGCCTGGGATGACAGGATAGCCCAATAATCACTCACTTTTTAAAATAAGGTAAGGCAAAGGCAGATCAGGGGGCCAGGGTAATTCCTGGTCCCATTTGCCTGTCTCACACTATCTTCCGGCTTACTCAAAACAGCATACTCGAAGGGCGGTGCAAGCAGGAGCAAATGGCTAATAAAAATAAGCTGGAAAAGAAAGAACTTGATTTTAGCAAAAAGTCTAAAACAGATGTGAATATATCAGGCTGGGTTAACGTTCTTTATTTTCTTTTTTCTGCTTTTTTCTTTCTTTTTTTATTTAGATATTACCTTACTGGAACCGGAGGCCCAACCCTGCTAGCAGTGACCATGGTGCCGACAGCCTTTGCTATAATCATTCTCAACCTGCTCCGGAAAAACCAGTTATACCCAAAGCTAGGTGTCAACGCAAATTACATCATAGCAGCATTATATATAATTCTCGCTATAGTTGTTGCAATTTATCTCCGGGTGGAATTTGAAGGCGTACGATATGCCAGGTTGGGGAACTGGAACACAACAGATGTAATGATAGGCAGCATCATGATTGTATTCGTAATGGAATATGCCCGTAAAAGAAGTATGCCAATTTTTATTTTAAATCTATTTCTAATCTTTTACAGTGTTTACGGGTGGATATTCCCGGGAATGTTCAGTCATCCTGGCTTGAGCTGGTACAGGGTGCTTACTTCTATGGGAGTTGAAATTGCTACAGGGGTTTTTTCTCGACTGCCTCAACTAGGGCTAACACTAATCGGTTCTTTCTTAATGGTGCTGAGCGTGCTTATGGGGTTCGGCTGTATTGATTCTATACTTAAGTTTGCCTCAAAACTTGCCACTAAATCCGCCCATGCTCTTCCCCAGGCTGCCGTCATGGGGTCTTTTGCCGTAGGCACCGTCAGCGGCAGTGGCGCTGCCAATGCGGCAACAACGGGTTCTGCCACAATCCCGGCCATGATACAGGCAGGTTTTCCCAGGGTTAGGGCCGCAGCAATAGAAACTGCTTCCTCCCTGGGCAGTCAGCTAATGCCCCCTATAATGGGGATAACAGCCTTTTTAATGGTGGAGTTTATGGGAGTAAGCTATTTTGAGGTTATAGCCAGGGGTTTTGCCCCGGCCCTAATTTATTTTTTCGGGGTAAGTATCTCCGTTTTTCTGCTGGCTTCCAGGTACAAAACCGGCATGGCCGACCTTAAAGCGCCTCAAACCGGATTAATGGATCTGGTAAATATATTTGTCTACCTTGCAGTAGTGGGGTTATTGGTCTATTTTATGGGTGTACTGAGAATTGCTCCCCTGGTTGCCGCCGTCAGGGTTTTCATGGGCATCTCGGCTTTTCTTTTTTTAGCCTACGTGATTAATATGGTCAAAATAGGCTCGTTCAACTTTAAGGCATTGTTCCGTCCCATTCTTAAGATTATAGACACTTTCGGGGAAATGGCCTCTGATCTGGTCCTTTTGTTGTCCCTGCTTGGTATACTTAGCGGTGCATTTGTCATAACGGGCATTCCCACCAAGGTGGGCCTTCTCATGATGGATGCTGCAGCCTTCCACATAATAGCCATAATCCTGGTGGCCTTTATCTTTGGCTATCTTATCGGTATGGGACTGCCCGCTGCACCCACCTACATTGTCCTAGTCCTGGCTATAGCACCTCCTATGGTCAGAATAGGCGTTGACCTCTGGGTTGTTCACTTTTTCGCTTTCTTTGTAGCAGTTTTCGGCGAGCTGTCACCTCCAACTTCAGTTACGGCAGCGGTAACTTCAAAGATTGCAGGTGCAAATTACACCATGACCATTTTGAGAGCCCTTGAATTATGTATCCCCCTCATGATCCTGATGTTTGCTGTTTTTTCCCGGCCCGGGTTGGTAGTTCAACCAGGAGTTGCCCAAATAATGCCCGCCTCCCAGGTATTTATTGGTACTGTCGGTATTATCTTCAGCATTCACGGGAAATACAGCAAGAAATGGCTGAACGAGTTTTCATTAAAAGCCCTGCTGATAGTTCTATCCTTAATTATTATCTTCCACCCCAACGTCCAGCTTGCCACCATAGCAATGATACCCAGCATTATCCTGATAGTATATGGTGTGATCCTGGCAAGGAAAGGTGATATGGAAATAATTGAACAAGCAGTAGCCAGGGCTCAAGCTCACAGTAAAGATGCCAGTGAAAAGGGGTAACAGAATAGGACCAAGAACTGCTCTAAACCCAGTAAACATCAGGGTTTAGGGTTATTTTTGTGTTCAAAAGGAAAAGGTAGTTTTTTGTGCCAAAAAACTTTTTCTGAAAATATTTCTCTGGGTTTCAAGTTTCTAGTATTAATTATTGCATGTGGTAATATTTAGGTTGTTGAAGGTGGGATACAAGGGATACAAGGGAGGTCAATTTTCATATGGGTGGAATCTTTGCATTATTAGCGGCTCTTGGATTTACGTTTGATAATATTTTAATTCGCAGAGGACTAATGGAGGAAAGTCCTGGCAATGTATGGGATATACGTTTAGTGAGTAATTTGACATCCGTGGGTATTTTTTTTATGTGGGTTTCTATAGCAATATTTTTTAGTAATAATTTTATACAAGAGTTTAGGTATATTTCTTTTACAGCCGTATTAGTACTTATGCTATCTGGGGTACTAGGTCCATTAATTGGTGCACTACTTATGGCTACGGCTATTGGTCAGATTGGACCATCTCATGCTTCAGCTCTATGGGGAGGATCAAACCCACTTTTTGCTGCTTTGCTTGCATTTGTATTTCTTGGCGAACTGCCCAACTTGATTGGAATGTTTTCTGTATTAATAATTGCAGGTGGAATAATAGTTATTGGTTATCATGGTCATGCAGGCACTGTTATGCTGTTAAAAAAAACAAAACTTGCAGGAGGTGTTATTGCTTTATTATCTGGACTATGTTTTGCTTTTTCTCATGTTGGCAGAGGGGTAGCACTAAATCTCGGAGCAACGCCAAATACAGCTTTTTTCATTTTTCATACCACAGCTTTAATCATTACTACAATTGTTTGTTTTAAAAAATCGAGAAGCCTTAAGTATATTAAACACATTAGTCGAAAAAGCCTTTATTGTTATGCAGGTTCAGGTATTGGTGTTTTTGTAGGGAGTTATGGTATACTAATTGCCTTCACTTTGATACCAGTATGGCAGGCGGTTGCTATTAGGAATATTCAGCCGGTTTTAGTAATATATTTTTCGTGGGTATTTTTAAAAAAGGTGGATAATATTAATTTACGTTTAGTACTGGGTGCTGTTTTAGTAACAATAGGGGTAGTAATTTTGAACGTATATCCGAGTTAGGCGTATAATATTTCCAAACCCTTGGTTGGTGAAACATGTGGGTATACTTTTTTCTGACTTAATCAGTTTGGCTAACACGGGCACCCTCCCCGTGTAAAGAGTCTTCGATAAACAGCTGCTCTCAGTTGTTAGCTGTTTTAGCTGCTTTGGATGCTTATAATCATGCAGCCAATTCCTGGCCAACCTGACTGCTTTGAGCTTCCCTGTGGTAAAACTGTTCGGGAGCCATATTATTAATCGTCGCCCTGCCTGCGGCGGGTATTGTAGTACTTCATATGCCAGCTTATGATGCGGTAGGTATAAATATAGCTCTCAAATTCATTTCTGCTGTAACACTCGTTTTCTAAAATGGCGTGAAAAGACTCAATATAGTCATTCATGCTGGGTGATTTTACCGGTATTCTCTCGTGTGTTATCCCCCAGTCATAACAGGTTTCCTCAAAGACTTTGGCAGTGAACTGCGGGCCGTTTATCTGTCCTTACCACCGGGATGACCACTCCCGGCTCTAAATGACGTGAGATTGTCCCTAATGCCGTAGTATTTGAGTGACGAATTATTAAACAGTCATACTTGCGATTATATTATTATGGTCCCACTGTACAGCTGGCAAACAATCTTTTAATCTCTACGATCCGAGACAGTTGAAAAGCCATTATGCTTTTATAAAATCGAAAAGAGGGGATTGTTTTAACCTCCCCGGGAATATTTGACAAGCAGCCAGCTACAGGAGGTAAATAATATGAAATATCCTACTACTCAACCAGGCTACGTCAATAAAAACAATCAAGAGAATCTTGGAAGGACTGATGAACCTGGAACAGATCATCTTCAATGGTTTTACTTGA
>PWUG01000338.1 GCA_003562605.1 Syntrophomonadaceae bacterium
CTCGGCTTGCAGCGATTTGATGATATCCCGGGCGCCGAAATACCGGCTGTCTATTTCGATTACCTGCGACGGGGGAAAATAGCAAAACTGAAAAAAGTCTTCCAGCACAATATCTTAGATATCCTGTCAATGGTAACACTCTTAGAAAGAGTTTCGCACCTGGCTGCAGGTCAACGGATAGAGCATCCCGGTGAGTCGCTGGCCCTGGGACAGCTTTACCTTCAATCAGGACAAACCGAAGAAGGATTAAGATACCTGCGCGAAGCATCATGCAGCGGACTGACCCCACTGGCGGAGGAAGCGGCTTTGGAACTATCCTTATATTTTAAACGCCAGGGCAATTGGACTGAAGCTGTTACGATCTGGCAGGACTCTATAAAAAAGAATTCGGCCAACCCCGCAGCCTGCATCGAGCTGGCCAAATATTATGAGCACCGCTGCAACAAATACCAATCAGCTTTAGAGCTGACTGAGCAAGCCCTGGCCCTTACCGCCGGCAATCCGGATATTCCAGTCAGCAGTGAACTGCATTCCGCAGCCTTAAAAAAAAGGTTAAACCGGCTAAAGAGGCGCATCTCTCATTGAACCAGATCACCTCGATAAGGCAGAAAATCAATTCTTAACCCTTTATTTTCTGTTTTAAAAGAAAAAGCAATTCCTCCGCCTCAGTACTATCATCAGGAAAGACCAGGGGGCGGTAATTCAAACCACCACCGGCAAAACCATCAACCATTTCAACCTGGTGGTCGCTGATCCAATCGATAAAATCATATAGTGTGAAAAGATGGATATTGGGAGTATCATACCACTGGTAGGGCAGGGAGGCTGTAACGGGCATTCTACCGCTTTGCACTAGTTTGCCGACAACCCCTTTATAATTAAAATTTGGGAAACTGACGATACACTCTCTTCCGATTCGCAGCATCTCTTCCAGTACAAGCATCGGCATGCGGAGTACCTGCAGGGTTTTTTCCAGGATCACATAATCAAAAGATTTGCTGTTGAATTCGGGAAGTCCGCGGTCAAGATCGCCCTGGTAAACTGCAACACCATTTCGAAAGGCAGCTGATACCTGGTTATGATCGGCTTCTACCGCCTGACCCCGGACCTGCTTTTCATTAATCAGCCGGGCCAGCAATTCTCCGTTACCACAGCCTAAATCGAGAACCGATGAACCTGGCGCAACCAGTTCAAAGATCAAGCTGTGATCCCAGCGAATATTTTTACTCATTTATAATCACACCTTTTTCAGAAAAGATTCTACCAACGGCATAGTATGTCCGGCTTCCAGTAAAAATGCATCATGCCCATAATCTGAAGGGATTTCAATGTACGATACAGGCTTATCGTTGGCCAGCATTGCCCGGGCAATGGCCCTGGTATCCCGGGGTGGATAAAGCCAGTCGGAGCTGTAAGCTATTAAAAGAAGCCTGGCCTTTATCGCTGCACAGGTCACGGCAAGGTCTCCACCGTCAGATGCGGCAGCATCATAATAGTCCATCGCCCTGGTCAGATAGAGGTAACTGTTGGCATCAAAACGCTCTACAAAAGCCCGTCCCTGGTGTTCCAGGTAACTTTCCACCGAGAATTCATTATTGAGCCTGTAACACGGTTGGGAACCGTTTTGAAAACGGCGGCCAAATTTGCCTTCCATCGACTGGTTAGATAAATATGTAATGTGGCCTAACATACGAGCCAGCTCGAGGCCGTTAGCCGGCGGCCCGGTATCATAGTAATTGCCATTCCGGAAAAACGGGTCGTTCATTATCGCCTGCCTGCCTACTGCATTAAAAGCCAACCCCTGGGCTGTCAGGCGTGCGGAAGCGGCCAGTACAATTGCCGAGCGAATCCGTTCCGGATAGTTAATCGCCCAGGCCAGCGCCTGCTGTCCACCGAGGGAACCTCCTGCTACGGCCAACAGTTTTTCTATGCCAAAATAATCCTGCAGCCGCACCTGTAACCGCACCCAATCTTCAACCGTAACAACAGGGAAATTAAGGGCATATGGCTTACCTGTATTTGGGTCATGTTCCCAGGGTCCGGTGGTTCCGTAGCAGCTGCCCAGCAGGTTAGCGCAAACTATAAAATACTTGCTGGTATCAAACGCTTTACCCGGTCCAATCATCTGGTCCCACCAGCCGGGCCGGTCACGTCTCCATGGCCGATTATCTTTTTCCCAATCAGCATCCCAGCCGGCAGCATGGGCATCGCCGGAAAGTGCATGAATAATAAAAACAGCGTTATCCTTCAACCGGGACAGGGTGCCGTAAGTTTCGTACTCTACTGTTACAGGATAAAAATCGACCCCACAATCAAGGGGCATGGGATTGCTGCTGTCAGCCAGGACAACCTTTTTCGGCCTGGTCCACCCTACGGAATGGGGGGAACCCGGAGTATCATAATCGCTCTTTTTTTCCAGGCATACATTGAGAGGATCTGTCACTTATATTCATCCTCCCCTGTGCGGAGCATTCCCTGGCTAATGGCCAGCGCCTGCTCTAAATCAGCAATTATATCTTCGACATTTTCCAGGCCTACCGAAAGTCGAATATAGTCTTCTGTTACCCCGGTACTCAGTTGTTCTTCCTGAGAAAGCTGTTGGTGAGTTGTGGAGGAAGGGTGGATAATCAGGCTTTTCGCATCACCGATATTTGCCAGGTGTGATATCAATTTGACAGCGTTAATAAGGCGAATACCGGCATCAACCCCGCCACGGATACCAAAGCCGACGATAGCGCCCTGCCCTGAAGGCATTAACTCCAGGGCATATTTATAGTCTGGATGGCTTTCCAGGCCAGGATAGTTGACCCAGGTGACTGCAGAATGACTTTCCAGCCAGCGTGCTACGGCCAGGGCATTCTCACAGTGCCGGGCCATCCGAAGCGGGAGAGACTCGATACCCTGTAAAATTAGAAACGCATTGAATGGGGAAAGACAAGGGCCGAGATCCCTTAACAGCTGGACTCTGGCTTTTATAGCAAACGCAATGCCTCTTTCATCAGCTGCATCCTTTGCAAAAGATTCCCAATAGTTAGTGCCATGATAAGAGGGATCCGGTTCGGTAAACTCGGGAAATTTGCCGTTGTTCCAGGGGAAAGAGCCTCTTTCGACGATTACGCCACCAATAGAATTGCCATGCCCTCCCAGAAATTTTGTTAATGAATGTATAACCAGGTCAGCTCCATGTTCAAATGGGCGCAGTAAGTAAGGGGTCGTAACGGTGCTGTCAACAATTAACGGTATATCCCGGGCATGAGCAACCTCACTGATACGCACAAGCTGTGCAACCTGGTTTCTCGGATTGCCGATCGACTCGATATAAACAGCACGGGTTTTTTCATCAATGGCCCGGGCAATGTTTTCCGGATCCGTTGGATCAACAAATCGTACTTCTATGCCCATCCGGGGCAGAGTATATTTAAACAGGTTGTACGTTCCACCGTAAAGATGGCTGCTGCTGACAATGTTCTGGCCGACACGGGCCAGGTTAAAGACGGCAATGGATATTGCCGCCTGCCCCGATGCTAAGGCCAGCGCAGCGCTGCCGCCTTCCAGTTGGGCCAAACGTTGTTCCAGGACATCCACAGTTGGATTCATGATCCGGGTATATATGTTGCCAGGTTCCTTAAGCCCGAATAGATTTGCGGCATGTTCAACCGAATTAAATACATAAGAAGTGGTTTGATAAATCGGCACAGCACGGGAATTTGTAGCCGGATCCGGCTGCTGCCCTGCATGCAGAGAATGTGTATAAAAACCATGTGCCATTAGATTCGCCTCCTCATAATAAACCGCTGTTACTAAAACGACGCTTTAAATAGAAGAGAGACACATGGCCGAAAGACCACCCCTGTCTGAAAAAAGATGCGCTGAAACTTTGTATGGCGGGCAGGCCAAATTGACACAAGCTATTATCGATTTATCTGTGAGAACCTGCTGCCATTTTCGACTCATAATCTTTTCTCCCGCTTATGATATTATTCCTACTATCTTGCTTTCATTTATAGAGACAATAATACATGCCTGCCTAACTTTTGTCAAGAAACTTCTATATTTTAGTAAAAATCGGTAAAATATTATTATTGATTTCTCTGCCCTTAAATCCCGAAGCCTGTTTCAGGCGGCACTGTCATAGTCTTTAAGTTCTCGGCGGTCCGATGTACTGCCCAGAGCCAGGGCGAGGATAATAGCGGAAGAAACTAAGCCGATTGCCAAAAAAGCCGCTGGGATAATGGTGTCCAACAACAAGTTTAAGATAAAGCCTGCGAAAAACGCAGTTGCGACCATTATTAATGCGGACTTGACCATATCGCGCACGCCCATCTCTTTTACCAAAACTGTAAAGGTTGCAGCACAGGGGAAATATGCAGCCAGGACCACAGCACCGATCACAAATTGGCGGGCATCGAGACCCAGCGGTACCAGCATCGCTACTGCTACATCCTTACGCAGGAAACCGATCAGCAGAGTTGAAACCGCTTCACCGGGCAAACCAAGCATTCCTTCTATGACCGGGGCAAAAAGAATGCCAAGATAGTCAATTATTCCCACCGTGTAGAGAATATTAACAACCAGGATTCCGCCCAGGATATAAGGCGTTGCATGAATGAGGAAACCCTTAATACGCATACCCAGTTTCTTGCCCTGTGCTTTCAGACTTGGCAGCCGGTAAGGCGGAATTTCGATCACCATGGAAGGCGTGTACCCGGGCATAACGCGATCTATAATTAACCCCAGCACAACCCAGATAAAAAAGAGGCTGGCAAATACCACGGCCAGGTAAGCTGCTCCAAAACGTCCCACCAGGCCGACAATCAATGCAAGTTGAGCCATACAGGGCACTGCTACCGCCATCAGGGTACAGGCAATAAACCTTTCACGGCGGCTATCCAGGTTACGGGCAGCCAGGGCAGCAGGTACATTGCAGCCGAAGCCCAAGACCATCGGTATGATTGAATAACCGTGCAGACCGAGCCTGTGCATGCTGCGGTCGACCATTACAGCCAGGCGGGGCAAGTATCCGGAATCTTCGAGAAAACCAAGCACAAGGTAAAAAACGGTCAGAAATGGCAGCACAACCCCAAGCTCGACAAAAACCCCTGTTGTCAGAACCCCCAGTGACTCTTCAAACTCGATCTCCCCGTCAATCAGACGGCCGATAAAGATGTCATGTAAAAAACCGCTTTCACCCATTAAGCCGCTCAAGTAAATTAACAACGGCTCATATAGTCCTTCAAAAAAATATTCTTCAAGAAATTCCGCTACAAACTCACCGATGCCGATCACAAACTGAAAAGCGAGGAATAGAACAACTGCAGCAATTGGAATTCCTGTCAAAGGCTTCAAACTGGCATCCTGTAGTGTTTCCAGCCAACTGTGATGCCGGTGCACAACTTCCTGCACTTCTCCGACCAGTTTGCCGACATAGGACCAGCGATCAGAAATCTCCAGCGGAGCCGCTTTCCGGTTTACTGCCAGGGGCAGGGCATCAACAAGATCTTTCAGCCCTTCTCCACTGACCGCCACAGTCGGAATAACCGGAACACCAAGCAGTGATTCCAATTCTTCGACATCAATTTTTATTCCCTTGTGTCCAGCTTCGTCAATCATATTCAAGGCAACAATCACAGGAACACTGCGTTCAAGCACTTCAGTAGTTAAAAAAAGATTGCGCTCCAGGTTCGTAGCGTCAACTACGTTGATCACGATATCAGCCCGGTCAACCAGTGAAGAAGCAACCTCTTCCACCTTGGATGTAGGAGTCAGGCTGTAAGTTCCCGGTGCATCGAGCACTTCGAAAGACTCATGCTCCGTATTAAGTTTACCCTGGGTAAATTCGACCGTAGTTCCAGCATAATTGGAAATCATTACTTTTGAACCGGTCAGGTTAGAAAATACAACGCTTTTCCCAACATTTGGGTTACCGACCAGGACTACTTTTCTCAATATCATTTACCTCCACCTTAATACGAATTGCTTTGCCATAGCCAACGGCTACCTGGAAATTATCAACAGAAACCGTGACCGGGCCACGGCTAAAAACCGAGCTGACCTTTTTAATCTTCTTACCTTTATGCAGGCCAATATGGCTCAGTTTTGCCTCAAAACCGGCTCCGCCCTCTAAGGCAGAAATAATACCGCTCTGGCCGGGCTTCATTTCAACCAGTGTTACTACCATAAACTTTCACCTCCGAAGCTAATCCTATGAATCATAATTCCAGTCTATTTCATTTTTTAATCCAGCATCGATTTTCTGCCTCTGTAAATATTCAATCAGGCGCTCGAAAGTTTCTCCGCTTAAATCATGTTCCATCAGGCAGGCATCCTCTTCTGCCGCTTTTGGGGACACTC
>PWUG01000022.1 GCA_003562605.1 Syntrophomonadaceae bacterium
ATTTTATGGTATTTGATCGTATCAAATACTTTTCAAATTTCAACTAAATCGCACCAAGGTTCAGCTGGGAGGTATTCATATTCTCTAACACAAACTACCTTAATATAATCCATATATTCCACAAGATTCAATCTGGAAAAATTCTTACATGAAGCAGAAATTTAAAAAAAGAAGCCTTGATGTGATTTAATAAACCAAATTATTTTGACAGAAAAGAGTGGCATCGTGTAATATTAAATAGCTACTCCAATTGCATTATGCAAAGATAAACAGAGAAGCACTTATAACAGATAAAAAAGAACATCTAGTGAGGCTGGAAGTGATTTTTTGCCTTTTCGCAAAAGAAAGTTCGAGCCACGGTTAGCTCCCCGTGCCCGTTATGCATTTATGCTGGTTCTCCTGCTCATGCTGCTCGGTTTTTTTCTGGGCGGTTCTTTTTTAGGTGGCAGAGGTTTAGTCATTACTGAGATTATGGCCAGCAACCGTTGTACGATTGAAGATGAAGATGGAGATTATTCGGACTGGTTTGAAATATACAACCCGGGAAATCATCCTGTATCAATGGATGGTTACTGGGTTACCAATAACCCCGATGAACCATATATGTGGAAATTCCCTGCCGTGACGGTAGAACCTGATGGCTACCTGGTGGTTTTTGCTTCAGGAAAAGATCGAGCTGATCCTGACAATGATTTCCTGCATACCAACTTTCGGCTCAGCGCATCGGGGAGCACACTTTTGTTGATTGACCCTGAGGCGTCAGTTTTAGACCAGATTACTACATCAGAAATGCTCTCAAATGTATCTTACGGCCGTAAAGTTGATAATATGAGTGAGTGGGCTTATTTTCTCGATGCCACCCCGGGCGCTGCCAACGACGCCACTCCTTATGAACAGGTAATTGAAATGCCCATGGCCGAAAACCAAAATATACTGATTAATGAATTCTTGGCCTCAAATCAAACCTCATTGCCTGATGAAGACGGTGACCTGTCCGACTGGATTGAACTTTATAACCCCGGTAACACTTCTGTTGATTTAACAGGCTACTGGCTCTCCGACAAAAGTGAAAATGCCTTCCGCTGGCGATTCCCTGCCATAGCTATTGAACCCGAAGAGTTTTTAGTTATTTTTGCTTCGGGTAAAAACCGTCGTGATCCGGAGGGTGTTTATCTTCACACCAATTTTAAGCTTAATGACCAAAATGACACCCTCGTCCTCAGCCTACCTGATGGCGCAATTATTGATAAAAAAGAGATCAGGAACATGGAACGCGATGTTTCTTACGGCCGGGATATTGATGACCCCGAAAAATGGCTTTATTTCCCCCGCCCTACCCCGGGGGAAATAAATTATACACAGGGGTTCGAAAAATTCAGCGGTACTCCCGTTCCCAACCTCTTAATCAGCGAGGTTATGGCCGTCAACACGGCAACTATTGCCGACGAGGACGGCGATTATTATGACTGGATCGAGATCTATAACCCCGAAAAATTTGATGTTAACCTTAACGGATACGGGCTTTCTGACAAGGAAGATAACCCTTACCGCTGGGAATTCCCTGAAGTTACTATTGAACCCGGCGGGCACTTTCTGCTATTTGCTTCCGGGAAGGACCGCCGTGATCCTGACGGTCCTTTTTTGCATACTAATTTTAAAATCAAGGCAACCGGTGAAACTTTGGTGCTATATCACCCATCCGGAATCATGATTGACTCTATGCCAACTGGCAGGCTTACTCCTGATCGTTCAGTGGGGCGCCTTTCCAACGGAAGCAGCGATCGGTACTTCTTCGAGATACCTGCTCCAGGACGCATAAATGAATCTGCCACCTTTAGCGGATATACACCACCGCCTACAGTATCTCACCAGGGAGGCTTTTATAATCAACCCTTTTCCCTGGAATTTGCTGCATCAACAGCTGATGCAATTATCCGTTACACTCTTGACGGCTCTGAACCTGACACTGACTCGAGCCTTTACATTAACCCCCTACCTATTGAACAGACTTCAGTTGTCAGGGCAAGGAGTTTTGAAGAAGGAAAACTGCCGAGCCCTGTAGTTAACCGCTCCTTTTTCATGGGAGTTCAACATGATCTGACAGTGGTTTCCGTAATGACAAACCCTGAAGGGCTCTGGCACCCCGTACACGGTATCTATGTTAAGGGATATAATGCTTCGAGCACCTTTCCTTATCATGGAGCCAATTTTTGGAAAGACATGGAGAAACCAATACATCTTGAAATGTATGAGCCCGATGGAACACTCGGCCTTGGTTTTGATGCGGGAATAAAAATTGGAGGACAGTTCAGTCGCGGTATGGACCAGAAAATCTTCAACGTTTTCGCCCGCAACATTTACGGCCATAACGAAATACATTATCCCATCTTTCCAGGAAAAGATCTGACCCACTTCAAAGCCATAACCCTGCGCACCTCTGGACAGGATGCTGTCTACAGCAAAATCAGAGACATTATGATGACCAGCCTGCTTGAAGATACAGGCCTCGATTACCAGGACCACCGCCAGGCAGTCCTTTATTTGAACGGTGAGTACTGGGGCATCTACAACATCAGGGAACGGGCCAACCGCTATTTTGTTGCCCATAACCACGACCTCGACCCTGATAAGATCGACCTTTTGCAGGCCAACTGGATCGTCCGGGCCGGTTCAAACGAACATTACCTGGCCCTGCTTGATTTTGTTCAAAATAATGACCTTGCTTTAGAAGAAAACTATGAGTATGTCAGAACGCAAATGGATATTACAAACTACATTGATGCGCTAATCACTCAAATCTACTATGCCCAGACCGACCAGGGCAACATCAGATACTGGCGGGAGCAAAGCCCTGAAGGTAAATGGCGCTGGCTTGTTTTCGACTTCGACTGGTGTTTCTGGCCAGGCCATGTCGGATATAACACTCTGGCCAGCATGACCAACCCGGCGGGTACAGGTTTCCAGAATAGAATCAGCACAGTATTAACCGTTAATCTTTTTAGAAATCAAAGTTTCGAGGATGAGTTTATCGAGCGTTTCGCTTATCACATCAACAATACCTTTGAGCCTGAACGGGTTGTCGCCAGGATAGACGAACTGGCAGCAAATATTGAGTCGGAAATGCCCAGGCACTTTGATCGCTGGGGTGGATCAGTCGACCGTTGGTACCGGGAAATAGAAAATATGAAGGAATTTGCCCACTTACGACCGGCAATAGTTACTGAACAGGTCCGTCAAAAATTTCAACTGAACGAAGAAGAAATGCATATTTTCTACAGACAGTAAGATTAATAAAGAATTATTCGGGAGGTTTTGAGATGTGGGAACAGTTAAGTGAATCCTTCTTTATCCCTGGAGAACTAACTCTAACCTTATTTACCGCCTTGGTGATGGCACTGATCCTATCTTTTCTTATCGCCATGATTTACCGCAATACTCATCGGGGGATGAATTACGAACCGGCATTTTTAACCACTTTGGTTTTAATAGCCCCGGTTGTTGCCCTGGTGATGTTTTTCATCCGCGGAGACCTTGTTTTGTCACTTGGTCTGATCGGTTCACTATCAATCATCCGCTTCCGCACCCCGATCAAAGATACGCGCGACATGGTTTACCTCTTCTGGGCAATAGTTGTCGGACTCGGATGCGGCACCGAGAATTGGACACTGGCTCTTTTGGCAACAATTTTTATATCAATAATTATTTTTATACTTTTTCTCTTTGAGTATGGACGGCCGAAACACTCCGACTTCGTTCTGGTTGTTTCAGGACAAAGCAGCCGCTCTCCGGAAAGTGCGAATCGAATAGTTAAAGAATACAGCTCCCGCTCACGGATTCGTTCACATGATATAGTTGATGATGGCTGGGAAATAGTATACGAATTACGCTTTACAAAAGATCAGGAACAAGATACCGAGCAATTTATAGGAGCGATTAAAAAGTTGGAAGGGGTCAAAAAAGTCTCTTTGCTGGCGCCTCAATTGGCATTGCCGATGTAATAGGGGGTATTCGGGGGATGATGAATCTAAAAAGAAATAAAATAGAGGTAATTCCCTGGCGGTTCGAATATAAATACAGGCTTTCCGTCCAACAGTACTATCAGTTTAAAAATGCACTTGCCCCATTTATGAAGCAGGATGAGTATACCCGTAAAGCACCAAAAAATCGCTACCTGGTTCGCAGCCTCTATTTTGATAATGACCAGTTCCAGGCTTACTATGAAAAGATAGAAGGTAATTTTGGCAGAATTAAGTGCCGCATCCGCACTTACACAGACTCCCTCGAAAACAATCCTCTTCTGCGGGTAGAGTTAAAAAACCGCTGGGGAGAATCGATTGAGAAGTACAGCACAGCTATCTCTCCGGCTGATTACCTGGACTTTATGCACGTCCACCACTGGGCCAACCTAGATAACCCTATCCTGCAGGAATTCGAAAGGATCTACTATTTAAGGGCTTTAAAACCGAAAGTGCTGGTCGAATACTACAGGGAAGGTTACAGACCGCGTACGAACGGCGATCTACGCATAACCCTTGACCACAATGTACGCAGCTGTTACACCAGCTCGCTATTCCCGAACCCACCGTTGTATAAATCTCATCATTACCAAATAGTTGTTTTGGAAGTAAAATGCCGCCGCAAACAGCCAGCCTGGTTAAGCCAGTTGGTGCGAAGCCACAGCTTGAAGTATATTGCCAATAGCAAGTATACACAGGGAATAGAAACTGTTCGCCCGGACCTCGTCAGCCCTTACTGAGCTAAAGCTTACGAAGCAGGCCAACTCAATGAAGTTCTTCATCGCCGCCTTCCCGGGCAATGATATCCTGATAATCATAAGTAAATTCTATTAATTTTGTAGCCATATAAATAGGCGACTCAAAACGTAAAGCCAGTGCAATAGCATCACTTGGTCTCGAATCGACGACTATTGTCTCGTTGTTAAACTGCAAATATATCTCGGCATAAAATGTACTTTCCCTGATATCGGTTATCACTATCTTCTCCATCGCACCACCGAGGCTTTCACACACAGACTTTAACAGATCGTGGGTCAAAGGCCTGGGTGGTGTTTCCCCCTGTAAGACAAGGGCAATTGCTTGTGCTTCAAGAGGGCCGATTGAAATTGGCAGCACTTTTTTCTCTTCATCATCCATCAGCAAAACAAGAAAGTTGCCGCCCTGATCTGCAGTTACAGTTTTAACCTCCATTTTAATCACTTGTCACAACCCCTCTCAGCTCACTTTTCTGTATTTTATCATAGATTATCAGATCATTAAACCGCTGCCGCATTACCATGGGCATGTTGTATATACTCTAGGCCGGCTAAATTTATTATATCCACCTGTAACAAATTGAGCTTCTATTATGGTATTATTCTGTATAGTAGTATTAAACATCAATAAACGAGCGAAAGGGAGGCTTTACATGCACAACATAAAAATTGTTACCGACAGCACTGCCGATTTGTCAACAGGGCAAATCAACAAGTACGGAATTAAAGTTATACCGATAACTGTTATGTTTGGTGAAGATTCGTATTCTGATGGAGTAGACCTGACTGCAAAAGATTTTTTCAGTAAGCTAACAACGAGCAAAGTGTTACCCAAAACTTCCCAACCTTCACCGGAAATGTTTCGCCAGGCTTACGAAGAAATGGCTTCGCAAGATGAAACAGTGCTTAGCATCCATATTTCCGGAAAATTGAGCGGCACTCTCAATTCAGCAGAAGTCGCCTCGAAAATGGTTGCTTCCAAGGTTATTCCAATCGATACAAAAACAGCTTCACAGGGAATAGGCTTATCCGTTTTAATTGCAGCTGAAGCTGCTCGAAGGGAAATGACACTTGAAGAAACCCTAACAGTGACTGAAAAATCAATTACCCGGACATTCAGCGTTTTTGCTGTCGATACCCTGGAATTCCTGCAGCGTAACGGCCGCATCGGCAAAGCAGCTTCCCTGTTGGGATCACTTCTGCAAATTAAACCAGTTCTTTATGCGGATCCTGAAGGGATGGTCGCTCCTTACGACAAAGTGCGCGGTCGCTCGCAGGTCATCCCCAGCCTGGTAAAAGCTGCCCTCAAGAATGTTAGTGCTGACAAACCCGTCAACCTTTCAATTGTGCACACAGGGGCTGAAGAAAGCGCCCAGGCACTTCTTGAAGAGATGCAGGGCAAATATGAAATAATTGACTTACACGTTGGTATGGTTGGCCCGGCTATCGGTGCCCATATCGGTCCGGGTGCAGTTGGTTTGATGATTCAACCTTCCTTTGATACCCTTGTCCAAAATCCGGGCAATTAAATTATTTCAATATTGACATGTGCTTAAATTATCTATAGAATGTGA
>PWUG01000079.1 GCA_003562605.1 Syntrophomonadaceae bacterium
AATTGATCGATCGTAACAACATCGTTTCCTACAGGGTTATGAATCTCTACAGCCTAATCATGGATATCAAAAGCATTGATACCCTCAAAGGGATCTTCTATAAAACTGCTGCCCCGCTGCTCGATTATGACCGGCGCAGCAAAGGGCCCCTGGTGCAAACTCTAAAGGTTTATTTGCAATTATTAAGCATAAAGAAGTCTTCTGAAGCACTGTTCGTACACCGCCACACCATGAGGTACAGGTTACAACAGATCGAAGAGCTCACCGGATTTAACCCACTCCTTCCCAATGATGCCCTCCAGCTAAATATCGGCCTGCATATTTACTATTACCTGAAAGCCTTAAAGCTTTTGGCCTAGCAGCCTCTCAATTTAAAATGGTTTTTTTATATTATATAGTTCAACATCGATAACCTGGGTTCGGGCAAGCATGTCTCCAAGACGATGCCCTTTATCGTGAACCAGGATTAATATTAACTCGACAATACTCAGGCCGGCTAAAGCACTTAGCATCCAAATGACAATGTTGCGCACAAAAGACTTACCCATGGTACAGGGGCTGTTGTCATCAAGGTTAACAACCATCAGTCCGCAGATCGCTTTACCCCAGCTCTGGCCTTTACCAAATCCGTCACGAAAGAAATAATAAAAAAGACCCCACGTTCCGGCAATTAGAATAGCTAAGACAGCAAAGATAATCATTCCGAGACCGGGTCCGGCAGTATAAGGTCCGCCAAACTGGCTTTGAACCTCAATGTAACTGAAGTAAGGTACAACTACCAGCGGAATGAAAACCATTAAAGGCAGCCCGCTGATGAATCCATCGATTAAATAGGCCAGGATCCGTCTCAGGATTCCCGCCCTGGGATATTCATATTTCCCTCCGACAACATGTCCGTATTCAGACGGTGGTGAACTGCCAGGGCCCGGAGATGAAGCCCTCTGATCAATTCCCAACGGTGGAGTCGGAGGTGGTCCCTGTTCTGCAATGACAGGAATTGGTGGTGTGGGAATTTCAGCATCCGAAGGGATTGTATCATCAGGAGTTACATCCAGGGCCGACTTACAATGTTTGCATTTTATTGCTTTGGCCAGTATTTCTTCACCACAATACGGGCAATCTTTAACTTCTCGTTTCTCCGACATTGGCCTGCCTCCTTCTTCTGGTAAGCGCCTTTCTATTTTTAAAAGGTTCTTTAAAAACAAAATAGTTCCTGCAGAGGTTTTTAAAAACCTGATAAAAACTGCTCTGCCATTTTAGGATCGAAAATTAGCTGCAAATATTAATTTCAAGCAATGCCCTGTTTTCTTCATGTCGGACCTCTCCCTGGCCATATTTCAAAGGCTCACTGAACAGCGGTCCGCCTGTAACCAGAGTATGCACTTCTCCACCTTCGCCGCATGGTGATATTCCTTTAGCCAAACAGTAATCAACGTATTCTTCGTCCATAATCCTGCCCAACCAGGCTTCGTCAACCAGATCACTGCGAATTGCAACCACCAGCGCCTCACCGCCGAGGGCAATCAGCATTTCCGCAACTTTGATTTCTTCAAGCTGCCAAAGGGGCAGGTTATATTTGATTTTACAGCGTTTGCACATTTTTTCGACCCATTCACGATGTTCAGCCAGGTTAATATCGCCGAAAACACCGCCGGAAACTCCCCGCTCTACCCTGAGGCGTTTTACCGCTCTCTCAAAGCCTTTTTCATAGCTTTCCCAGGTGACTTCTTCAGTCTCCAGGGGAATGCCGAGAAGCTCTGACTGCTTTTTCAGTATCTCTGTCTTCAGACCGTGTGATCGACTCTGACCGTCTGCACTGACAAAGCTGAGCAGGGACTCAACTACAAGCCCTTTCTCTTTGGCCAACAGCAGGGAAAGATATGAATCTTTGCCACCACTCCATGATATAAAAACTTTATCTCCGGCATCACTTTTAATAACCATTCCCCGGCTCCTCTTTATTTATTCCTTCCAGGAGGTAATCTGTACGGTTGTAGTAAACAACTTTAAATTGACTTCCTTCTTTGCGGATCAAGCTGACCGAGGCATTATCAATTTTTATATCCCAGAAATTATTTTTACTTAGATTTAAAACCCTAAACAGCAGGGCACGAATCGAACCACCATGGCTGACTGCTGCTATGCGTTGCCCGTCAGCAGCTTCATTCATAAGCTGAACCAGGAATTTCTGCATCCGCATATACACCTCGGTAAGAGTTTCCCCGCCTGGAGCCGCCCTGTTAAAAGGATCATCGAACCAAAGCCTGATTGCATCACCAAAGCTCATTTCAAGCTCATCATAAGTGAACCCTTCCCAATCACCAAAATTAATTTCACGCAGAAGGGGCGTGACAGCCGGTTCCAAGCCGCTTCCGGCTCCGATAACCCTGGCCGTTTTTACTGCACGCTTCAGGTCACTGCAAAAAAGGCTGTCAATTTTCTGCCCGCCCAGGAAGAAACCGACCTCCTCAGCCTGGCGGGCTCCCTTCGGCGTAAGCGGAGACTCAGTCCAACCCCTGTAACGCTTTTCCGTGTTAGACTCGGTTTCACCATGTCGGACCAGGTAAATTTCCATTTGCTACTGGATTCCCTTCTTATCGGTAATAGTGCTCTCTGCATCTTTATTGCTGACATTGGCATCTTCAAAAGTGGCCATTTCCATAGTTATGCGAGCCGCAGCTTCAACCAGGTGCATAGCCAGGACCGCTCCGGTTCCCTCTCCAAGTCTCATACCCATATTGATATAAGGCTTTAGCCCAAGATAATCCATTAACAGGGCATGTCCTGATTCAGCTGACAGGTGCGATGGCAGAAGATAATACCATACATTGGGACACAGTTTAACGGCAGCCAGTGCAGCCGTGCTCGAGATGAAGCCGTCAATTACAACCGGGATTCGGCGTTTAGCGGAGCCGAGAATCAATCCGGTCAATGCAGCAATCTCCAGGCCGCCCACAAGGCTGAGCACACCCAGGGGATCTCCGGGATCCGGCTTATGCATATCAAGGGCCCCGGCCACTACTTCCTGCTTATGACGCAACTTCTCATCGTCCAGGCCGGTGCCTCTTCCAACAACCAAAGAAATATCATATCCGGTCAGCACCGCCATAACCGCACTGCTTGCAGTTGTGTTTCCAATACCCATTTCGCCTGTAGCCAGCACCTTTACCCCTGCTTCTGCAGCCTCTTCAGCACATTCTATGCCGGCTGTAACTGCATGAAGTGCTTCAGCACGGCTCATGGCCGGGCAGTGACAGAAGTTGTCAGTTCCCGCCTTTATTCTTATATGCTTAACCCCGGGCAGTTTGGAATCGGCCTTCACCCCGACGTCGACAACTTCAACTTCCACATTACCCTGCCTGCCCAGTACATTGATAGCCGCTCCACCTCCGGTGAAATTCGCCATCATCTGGGCTGTAACTTCTGACGGGTAAGCGCTGATTCCTTCTTCGGTAATCCCGTGGTCAGCTGCCATCACCACCACTCTTTTTTTGGTGCCGCAGGGGAAGAATTCTCCACTAATACCGGACAACTGGACTGCAAGATCTTCCATCCTCCCCAGGCTGCCCTGTGGCTTGGTTAAAATATCCATACGCGCCCGGGCTTTTTCCATGGCCACCTCATCCAGCGGTTTTATTGCTTCGATTACAGCCTGCAGATTTTGATCCATTTTTTCCTCGTCAATCATCAAGTAAAACTCCTCTCTTACTTTTTGAAGGTTTTAAACCTGTCAATTATTTTGAACCTGCCTTTTTGCATTAGGCACATTGGCAACATCTGTTTGCATTAATTTTTTCATATCATCTTAAATTTATCGAAAAATTATCAGTCATGATAAGATTTAAACTATCTCCCAATTAAAGACTACCGGCTCCCTGCTCTATAATCCTGTAAATTTTATCCATATCGAGACTGGCTCGTACTGTTGCCGCGAGAGTTTCGTATTCTGTCTCTTTATATTCGCGGTAAGTCCGGGCAACAAAGCCACTTGTTCCGGGCAGCCCGCGGCGATGCCGCAGACTGTTGAGAAGTTTCCCGGTCCAGGATAAGTTATCAAAAATTCCGTGCAGGTAGGTGCCGAAAACATTGCCTTTCGCATTAACAGCGCCCTCCCACTCCCCTGTTGTCTCGACGTAAACGGGATGTTTAACCGATTTATAATTTGTCCGGCCCATATGGATTTCATAACCGGTTATAGGTTCATCTTCAACCATAGAGGTAAAGTAATTGTTGTCACGGTAACGCCACTTAGCCACAACCTGTCTTGTTGCTTTCTCTTCTGCCATGATGGTTTCAAATTCCATAAAAGCTAAACCGGGCACCCCGGGAGAAACACTCTCCACTCCATGCGGGTCAAGAACCTTCTGCCCCAGCATCTGGAACCCGCCACAGATACCCATTAACAGGCCGCCTCCGACTACATACCTGTTTAACGGTTCTATCCAACCGCTGCTGCGAAGATGCTGCAGGTCTGCTATAGTATTTTTCGACCCCGGCAAAATTAACAGATCAGGTGAGTTCAACTCATCCGGCTCCCCGATATAGGTCAGGTTTACATCTTCGTATAGTTCCAGTGGATTAAAATCGGTAAAGTTTGAGATACGCGGCAGCAGGACTACCTGCACCTTTAAAGCCCTGTTATCTGAGCGGATCTTAAACCGATCAGTGACGCTGTCTTCATCGTCCAGATTCAGGCGCATAAAAGGCACCACCCCGAGAACGGGTAGTTTAATCAAATCTTCCAGCTGGCGTAATCCCGGCTCCAGCACTTTGCGGTCACCGCGGAATTTATTGATGATCACCCCTCTGAGCAATTCACGTTCAGCAGGCTTCAGCAAAGCTGCGGTACCGTAAAGGGAAGCAAAAACTCCGCCGCGATCGATATCGCCCGCCAGCAAAACGGGAGCCTTAAGGCGACAGGCCAGGCCCATATTAACCAGGTCTTTTTCTCTTAAATTTATTTCCGCAGGGCTTCCAGCTCCTTCAACAATAACTATATCGTGCTCTCGGGATAGAATTCCGAAAGCATCGTCAATCACTGGCAGCAGTTTTTCCTTCCACTGAAAATATTCCATAGCGAACATGTTACCCAGCGGGCGGCCCATGACAACAACCTGCGAACCCTGGTCTGAAGTCGGCTTTAATAGTACCGGGTTCATCTCAACCCTGGGTTCCAATCCTGCAGCTTCAGCCTGCATAACCTGGGCCCGGCCCATTTCATATCCTTCCCTGGTAACAAATGAGTTCAGGGCCATATTCTGCGACTTAAAAGGGGCAACATTAAAACCGTCCTGGTAAAGGATACGGCATAAAGCGGTGCAGAGAATGCTTTTCCCAACCGAAGAAGCAGTACCCTGGATCATCAGTATGCCTTTCATTGAGTTTTCCCCCCGGTATCTGCAGGATTTACAGCGTTGATGCCGCCTTTAATGTAAGCCTCTGTATCCTGCAGCAGGCGCAAGTTTTCCGGACGTTTGCGAACAGCAATGCGGAAAAACCGCCGATCAAGGCTGCAAAAATTATCCGCACGCCGGATCAATAATCCCCTTCGGGCCAGGTAATCCTGGTATTCGGCTACATTAAAAACAGGATTAAGCCCACGCAGGAGCAGATAGTTGGCTGATCCTTCATACACATGAAATGCGCCTGTTTCACGAAAACGCCTGGTCAGGAATTTGCGTTCTTTTTCGATCAAGGCGAGGCTTTTTTCCAGGTAACTCTTTCTTCCCAGGCAATAGATCCCGGCTTTCTGGGCCAGGATATTGACCCTCCAGGGATCCCCCCAGCGAGTAATCTCGCCCACATGTTCCGGTGGTCCTATGGCACATCCAAGGCGTAGACCGGGCAGGCTCCAGACCTTGGTCAGGGAAGTAACCACCCAGAGGTGTCCGCTCCGAAGGTCTCGCATACTTTCCTCGGGGCGCCCGGTCAGGGGGATAAAACTTTCATCAATTAATACAGTTGCTCCCCGTTCGGATGCAGCCTCAACAAGATTTGTAAGATCGCTGCGTGTGCTGAGCATGCCGGTGGGGTTGTTCGGGTTGCAAAAAACCAACAGATCTCCCTGTTCAAGGTTACAGCCCAGGGAAGCAAAATTAATTTCTTTTCCCGGGGGGAGAAAGTAACGATCTACCCGGGCACCAGCCAAGACAGCGGCCCTTTCGTACTCGGAAAAAGAGGGGGCCGGAACAAAAACCTTTCCCGGACGCCGCCAAAGGAGGAGCAGGTGAATTAATTCGTTGGCCCCGTTGCCAATCAATAAACACTCTAACGGCACATTCATAAATAGGGCCAGCTTTTCACGCAGTTCACGGGCCTGGGGCGAAGGGTATGAT
>PWUG01000277.1 GCA_003562605.1 Syntrophomonadaceae bacterium
AACCCTTCAAGGCCAGGTTAATCGATTCAGTTACATTGCAAGTAAAAATTATCCTGGTAACATCTTCGATGTTGAAAAGATCGGCTAACAAAGATCTTGCCTCGAAAACAATTCTGTCAGCTTTCCTGGCCAAACTATATGTTCCTCTTCCCGGACTTGCTCCGATATTTCTCTGAAAATTATCAACCGCTCTGTAGACCTCTTCAGGTTTAGGATAAGAAGTCGCAGCATTATCAAAGTATACGCTCAATTCTGCCGCCTCCCGGGAAAATAGCGCAAACTGATCCGTAAATTTTAAACAATTTATCCATTAATCATTACAAAAAAGCTTTGCAATCATAATCGAACTTAGGAAAATATTTCAGCTTTTTCCATCCAGATCTGCCTGGTTATATCAGCACAAAGATTTAGGATATCATAAATACGCGGATCGGCAACCCAGTAAATTACTTTTAAACCGTCTTTCCTGGACTGGAGAATTCCTTCCCTTTTTAAAGTTGCAAGGTGACGTGAAACACTAGACTGCTCTATGTCGAGTGCAGGAATAATTTCACAGACACACCTCTCTCCCGCCTGTAACAAATCCATGATTTGCAACCGGGTGGGATGGGTCAGAGCTTTCAAAAAATCGGCCTGTATGGCATACTGCTTATCCATTAATTCTCACACCACCATCCTATTTTCAATTTTAAATTTTATAAATGTATATATGCTTATATATGCATATAGTATCATAGTCCGATACTATCTTCAACCAAAAGATTATTCTATTACAACCGATCCTTGGTAAAAAATACCCGGTGCCATAAATCACCGGGTACATTGGATTTTAGTTTAACTGGACTTTCTCAGCGGGCGCCGCCGCCCCCTCCACCTCCGCCGCCACCTCCGCCACCGGAGAAGCCGCCTCCACCCCCGGAGCCGGAAGAAGAAGCTGATCGGAACGCTGTTTTAAAGGATTGATCCATGCTTGAAGTAAAATTGTTAAAACTTGAAGGATTTGCCGCCATAAAACCGTAAGCCGGCCATACACGGTAGGAATCGCTTTTCAACTCCGGATACACCAGGTGCAGCTGCTCCATCACTTCTTTGGCTACCCCAAGGGTCACGGCAAAAACCAGGTAATGCTCCCACACTACAAGCGATGGTATCGTAGAGCGATCAAGTTGCGAGAAATGCTGCAAAAACTTTTTGAATGCTCGCCATTTGGCATAATGATCGGCCCCTTTAGCGGTAAGTCTCTTCATCAGGGCAAAACCGATAGTCATAACAAAACCACCTGAAATTGCAGCAACGCCGGTAACATGCATTTTCAACAAGAAAAAAAGAAAGCTGATAATCACCAAACCTGCGCCTGTAATAATGCCTGGCCAGTAAACACTTTTAAAGAATTTATGTTTTTCCGATTCTTTCTTGATACTCTCCGTCCATTTTTTATAAAAGCTGGCGGTGCTTACCCGCTGTTTCTTGCCATATTCCTCAATTTCACGCATGGTCGTTCCGCCGGGTAAGCTTTTGCCAACCGACTCAAAGATAAAGGATTTAAGTTCCTGTTCATGTTTAGCCAGGAGATCTTTCCCCTCAGCGGGAATAATCCGGTAATCTGTGAACTGACGCTTGAAGATCCAACCGCTTTCACCCTGGTATTCTTCGAGCTTCAGATGCCTCCTGCGGGCAAGATCCATAACTGTTGCCGTAAAATCTTCGGGAGTTGTTCTGCCGAGGCGTACCAGGTAACCGGCCTCGGCTGGAGAGTAATCACCGGGCAGTTCGCGGTAGTAATCTCCTTTGTAGGCGTCCGGTGATCTTCTCGAGCGAATCTTCATCACAAAATAGTAGATCAGTAAGGCTATCAGCAGCACCGGGCCGAAAATATAATCGACCCTGGCCACAGTCCGTCTCAGGTTGGCTTCCCGGGCCCATCTTTCTTCATCTGCAAGCATTCCCGGCAACCCATCAATGCCGCTGTAATTATAGGCCTGCGGGACCAATTCCACCGGAAAAGCAACCCGTCCTTCCAGGAAAGTCTGTGCCGGCAAACCTTCGATTTCCCAGGTTACCAAAGTCGGGCTGACGATAGTTACATCGCCGTGCAAAGGGCCATGACCCCACGCCCTGATGTCGTCTGCGGCCGCACCCCCGGGGAGGTTTAGTTTAACAAGGGCATAGGCTGTCCGTTCACCCCACTCACCCCCGATAAACTGCCAGTAAATCTCAGCCACATCTTCATGTACAAGCACTGCATTAGCAACAACATATTCGATGATAAAAGTTCTGTCCTCGTTTTGGGCTTCGAAGCTCCAGTCTATGTAGACCAGATCCGGTTCATATTTCACGTAGAATATTCCGGGAATGTCCTGGGTACCGACAGGCATTTCCCGATATGGTTCATGCCGTTCTCCAACTTTAATATTCCTGATTACCGCATTTTGTTTCAGGTAAATATAAGCCCAGGCACCTCTATAGCGACCATTAAAACGAAAAGTACGCTCTTCCGTTACTTTCATCGATCCGTCTGAATTTATTTCAGCTTCAATAACTACTGAGGGGAAATAGAAAGAGCGGTCATCCTGTGCACCGACAACAGCCGGATACAACAAATTAACCGCCGTTGGGACAAAAACCATAAGCAGCACAACATAGAGTATTTTAAGAGAGCTAAGCCTAATTAACTCTTTCAACTGCAGCAAACCTAAAACTCGACTTTCACTGGTTCACGGGCTGCTGCTTCATCAATGTTAAAATAATCCTCTTTATGGAAACCAAACATTCCGGCGATCAGCACAGTCGGGAAACGCTGGATAGTCGTGTTATAACTCATAACTGTATCGTTATAAAATTGTCTCGAGAAAGCAATTTTCCCCTCCGTATTCGTCAGTTCTTCCTGGAGTTGACGAAAATTGGCATCGGCTTTGAGCTCCGGATAGCTTTCTGCAACTGCGAAAAGAGATTTCAACGCGCCGGTAAGCATATTTTCAGCGCCGGCCTGCTCGTTAACATCTTTTGCCTGGATGGCCATATTTCGGGCCTGGGTTACCTTTTCGAAAGTTTCACGCTCATGCGTGGCGTAACCCTTTACGGTATTGACAAGGTTGGGAATTAAATCGTAGCGCCTTTTTAACTGAACCTCAATCTGTGACCAGGCGTTTTTAATCCGTTGACGCAGGGTTACCAGGCGGTTATAGGTTCCGATAAAAAATACAGCTATTATCGCAATTATAACTAATACTATCCACAACATTCAGGTCATCTCCCTTTTACAATATAGTTATTGACAAGATATTCGCAATATTTATCGTTTTTCCTGCACTACATTATTACAGACAAAATATAATTTATAACCGGATAAATATCAAAGCTGCAGTTCGACAATGTCGCCATCTTCCAAAATATAATCGCGGGATACAGCCTGGCCTTCAAACCTGGAAGAGCCCCAGACCAGGGCGCTCTTGAGATTTTTGGGGAAATCTTTATGAACCATGGCTGCAAAATCAAGGACATTACTTCCGGTTTTTAAAATAAAGGGCCGTTCCAGGTCAGCTTCGCGCCCGGAAGCTTTACCGTATACCCTGATAATATCCAGCATAATATAAATTCTTTCTTTCAATTCTTCCAACCCGTAGCCGCTTGCAGAAACTTTCAAAAACTCAAGATCCGGCATTAGATCTTTTAAAACCTCAATGTTTTCTTCAGCTTCAGGATTATCGATCTTATTGGCTAAAACCAGAAATGGAAGCGGGGCAATTATTTCTCCTTCACCATGGCGATCGATTACTTCCCGTTCCATCAGGATCTGCATAATTCCTTCAAGCTGTTCAAGGCACTCGGCTGTAGAAACATCGACTATTACAAGCAGTGCGTCAGCTTCTTTGAAGGTCCCGATCAAGCCGGAGGGAACATTATCCAGTGATAACGGAGGGGTATCAACCAGTTGAATGAAAGTATCCTTATAAGGCATCATCCCTGCCATCGGTAAAGCCGTTGTAAAGGGATATTCAGCCACCTTTACCCTGGCTCGTGTTAAAACTCCAACCAGGGATGATTTGCCTGTATTGGGATAGCCGGCTAATACAACCTGTCCGGCTCCCTGTTTTTCAACCCCAAAAGGGTCGAACCCTTTGGATTGTTTTCTCTTTTTCCCTTCTTCTTTAAAACGGGCTATACGCTTTTTAATGTCGCCCTGGAGCTTTTCGGTTCCCTTGTGTTTCGGGATAACTTTCAGCATTTCCTGCAGGGCATCGATGCGTTCTTCGGGAGTACGCGCTTGACGGTATTTTTCTTCTGCGGCATAATACTGCGGCGTAAGATTGGCAGGCAATGTAGTTCCTCCCCAAGGTCAGAATGCATTTACATAATAGCACAGAAAGAGTAAAATTTATAGATTTGCAGGCTCCGTTTTCCTTGACATTACAATCAAGATAGTGCTAAAATATCTCTGCGCTTATATGCTTGCGCCTGTAGCTCAGGGGGAGAGCGCCTGCTTGACACGCAGGAGGCCCGTGGTTCAAAACCACGCAGGCGCACCACTAAAAAACCGGGGAAGATCTTCCCGGTTTTTTAATTAAAGCAAAAGATACTATTGCCGGTTAACTTTTTTAATAACATAGACATCGCCAGGTTTTTCAATAAGCAGCTTATGTGTTTTTAACATCCTGCCAATAAAAAGATCAAAGGCATCTGGTTCTAATGCTGTTATATCTCGAAGTTTCTCTCTACTTATCAAGCCATTAATATTAATATAAGTAACCACTTTGCCAATTAGCTTTTTTTCAAACTCAGCAATGAATAAGTTTGCCTTTTTTGTAATATAAGTGGGATCATATTCTCCTAAATAACCTTCCTTCACAAGCCATGCTGTTTTTTCATCATTTAATATAGTCGTTTTGAAAAGCTGCACATAGATTTGGTTTTCATTCACATTATCACCTTCCTTCATTAACCCTTGCCGCTCCCAACTGATACCTGCCGGCCCCACCCGAAGCGTTCCATTGAAAATTGTTAATTGAGGCTGCATATACTCTTAATAATGCTCACCCAGCCGCTACAAACCCTTCACTGCAAGGACTTCTTTTGCCGGGGAACGTTCGCCTGTGCAACTTATCCTGCGGGGTGCATCCAGATAAAACAGTTTAAAACCCAGGTTTTGGTACAGACTAATCACGCGCTCAGTCGCCTGGTTGGATAGAAGAACAGGTCCGCTATGTCTTGAAAGCCAAACTCCCAGCCGCACCTGGTCTTCCCAGCAAAAATCCTTCTCTGAGTATTGTGTAAAATCTACATCATAGGGCGGATCGGCATAGATAAAGTCGTCCTTATTTATATTTAGCTCTTCAAAATCCCTGGACTGAAAGATCCAGTTTTCAAATAACAATGCATAATGTTTAAAATCACGGCGGTAATTAATTTTTTTATAACTTCCAAAGGGGACATTGAAAAAGCCTTTTTTGTTAAAACGGCAGAGTCCGTTGTAACCTGTGCGATTAAGGTAGTAGAATAACTCTGCCGATTCTGCCGAAAGATGTTTTCCTTCTTTTATTAGGCCATTGAATTTATTACGATATATATAATAGAGTTCTTTGTCGTTTTCCAGGGCAATTTGAAAAGAAAGGCCCAATTTAATTTGTATGAATAAATTAATCAGATGCGGGTTTATATCATTGAGGAGCGCCCGGGCAGGCAGCAATCCGAGGGATACAGCAAGCCCGCCGCAAAAAGGTTCGACTAAACGGCGGGCACGATGTTCTTTCCATAAAGGCAGCAGATGAGGCACCAGCCAACGTTTGCCGCCGGCCCATTTAAGAGGCGGCTTTAAATTGCCATTGCAATCTGCCTGATCAGCATTCTTTTTCATAATTATCCTTAGGACAGTCTCTGAAATGATTATGAACTGTTGCTATTAAATCTTCCACATGTCGGCAATATCGTTAAAGGTTTCCACCTTGCTGATCTGCTCGAGCCAGGCTTCAATCTTTGAAGGCGGTAGCAGCATGGAAGACAGCCTTCTGAATTTGGTGTGCAGTTCTTCGAGAGAAACTTTGTTTTCAGGGTCACCCCTGGGGAAGTCTGTCTGTTCATGATCTACAGTCCCGTCGCGCAGGATAACATTTAGTTTGGCTGCCCATTTTTCAGGATAATGCGCATCTAGAAGGGGATCGATTTCAACAGTGCAGTGGCTCATCAGTTCTTCAAGGGTATGATCATGCAGTCGTTCTTCGGTGAAGTCTTCTATGCCAACATGTCCGTATACCAGGGCAGTGGAAACACAGAAAGGCAGACTGAATTTGGCTTCATAGATAGTTTCGGGAAAGGGTTCGCCAACCAG